>CALMJY010000297.1 GCA_937864815.1 uncultured Bacteroidota bacterium | reverse complement strand
TTTTTAGCCCTGTCTCTTGCCAGCTTCTGGATAGACGATATGGCTTTTCTCTCCTTTTCAGCATCCTGTATCTTTTTGAGGATTATCCTTGCTGTCTCCGGATTTTTATGAAGATAATCATCAAGCTGTTTCTTAATGAATTCGGTAATGAAGTTCCTTACTGATGGTCCTTCAGGTCCCATATCCTTTGATCCGAGCTTGGTCTTGGTTTGAGATTCAAATATCGGCTCTTCCACCTTAATGCTGATTGCAGCAATAATGGAAGAACGGATATCAGCCGGGTCATAATCTTTCTTGTAGAATTCCCTGAATGTTTTTACCAGGGCTTCACGGAAGGCAATAAGATGTGTTCCTCCCTGAGTTGTATTCTGTCCGTTTACAAAACTGTAATAATCTTCGCCGTACTGCAGACCATGGGTAAATGCAATCTCAATGTCCTCGCCTTTCAGATGGATAAGAGGGTAGAGGCCCTCTTTATTCATATTTTCATTCAGCAGATCGGCAAGTCCGTAACGTGAAATAAACTTGTTCCCGTTAAAATTTATGAGCAGCCCGGCATTGAGGTAAGTATAGTTTTTGATCATCGATTCCACATACTCAGATATGTAGAAATAATTGCCGAACATCGCCTCATCCGGTTCGAAGATCACTTCAACGCCATTCTCCTCATTTGTGGAAGCCAGAGGATATTCTTTCTTCGTAAGCCCGTGTTCAAACTCAATAGCTTTTACCTGGTTTTCGCGGAACGACCTTATTATGAACCTGCTGGACAGGGCATTGACTGCCTTAACCCCAACCCCGTTCAGTCCGACTGATTTTTTAAATGCCTTTGAATCATATTTTGCTCCGGTATTCATCTTCGAGACTGCATCAAGAAGCTTACCGAGCGGTATCCCGCGGCCAAAATCACGAACTCTCACTTCCCTTCCGATAATGGAAACATCTATCTTCTTACCGTTACCCATCATGTATTCATCAACGGCATTGTCCATTACCTCCTTGAGAAGCACGTATACGCCATCATCCTGAGATGAACCGTCGCCCAGTTTTCCAATGTACATACCGGGCCTGAGCCTGATATGCTCACGCCATTCAAGCGTCTTAATATGTTCTTCAGAGTAACCGACTGACATTTTTGGAGAAATTTGCGCAAATATAACAATTAGAAGGAGGCCTTTTTTCTGAATTTTTCAACAATCGTTATGTTTTTTAGCACAGAAGACATCTCAATCGCTACATTTACAAATGGTTCAGCCACTTATTCACAGTACCCGGATTAAAAATATGTTGATAAAAGCCTGTATTAATCTAAAATTCCCATCTGCTTCATGAGAAGTGCGGCATTCATCTTATGGGTTACCCCATCGCGAAGTATGTAATCAAACCTGATATTCTCTCCATCTATCTCAACTTCAAAGCATTTATTGAATATTTTTCCGGGATATTCTGCCTCCAGTTCGCTCAGAGAAATATCATGAGTAGCAACAAGCCCGGTTCCTCCCGATTCAATGAGCCTTTTTATAAAAAGTTTTGAGCCGAGCGTCTTATCGCGGGAGTTAGTCCCCTTGAGTATTTCATCGAGTATAAAAAATACTGGTTCGCCATTCACTACATTTGCTTTAAGAAGCCGGAGTCTCTTCAGTTCAGCATAGAAATATGACTCATGATTTGAAAGCGAATCGGTAGTCCTCATGCTTGTAAAAAGCTTAACCGGCCTGAATTTAAACTCTGCGGCACAGACAGTAGCTCCTGCCATGGCAAGAATATAATTAACCGCCATGGTCCGGAGAAATGTACTTTTACCGGCCATATTGGCGCCAGTGATTATGCAAATACGTCCATTCCGTGCTATTTCGAAATCATTTGTAATCCTTTCTGAGGATTTAATCAGAGGATGGCCGATTTGAGATGCTGAAATGAGGTTTGTCCCATCCGACAACACAGGGAAAATATGAGACAAATTGTTAAAGGCATTATTACCTAAACTAATATATGCATCAACCTCGCCCAGCATTTCAAGCCAAACCATAAAATGGCTGCCATATTTTGATTTCCATTCATCAAGCTTCCTGATATTGTGATAATCCCACAATATCAAGCCATTTAGTGCTATACTTACAATCAGGTTCAGCCTGCTGTCAAATGCCTGGATAAGCCGGCCAAGTTCCTTAACCGAGACTGAGGCAGAGGTGCCTTTCCCTGCGAGACCGGATTTTACTGCCTTCAGCAATTCTGAGTCAAAATTTTCCTTCTCAAAAGACCTGAGCAGGCTGTTCATCGATGATAAGTAATAGTATTTCCTGGATAGTGCATTGTGAATCCTGTTGGTACCTTTTACTCCTGAGAATACGTAAAAAAGGTTTACCAGAAAAATGAGTAAGAAAATTGAATAATTCAATATTCCGGCAATCAACAGTGCAAGGGAAATTAATGCTGCACCGGGAAGAATATAAAGGAGGTATTTTTTAAGGGCTGACCCGGAAGAATCATCTTTTTCATTTAGCCAGTCAAGCAGCGTCTTAATCTCCTTCTTTTCCAGGGCATTTTTATATCCCGAAGCCATGAATTCATGTCTCCATTTGTCCTTTCCGGCAAGTTCTCTTACCACCTCCTGGCGTCTGGTTAAATCTTCGGACAGAATGTAAGGATCTGAAAGCCATCCGGCAAGGATCTCTCTTCCGTAGCTGGTTACTGTACGGTTGATATACTGAAAAAGCGAGGACCTGCCGAACAGATCAGTGTCATTTGAGAAAGGATGGTCAATATCCGAAAACTCCTCACCTGTGGCAATTCCGTCGAGGTTCCCGGATGAAGCCCGTGCTTCGCGCATATTGATCTCTGAAAGGCTTGTCAGGAAATCTCTTTTTTCTGAATGTTCCGAATACGCCTTCAGCAGCCACAAAAAAAACGAAATTGAAATTAACAGGATCAGTATGCCGGCAGAAATACTCAGAGTAAAACAAAACCAGCTTAAAATTATACCTCCGGCGAATGATAAAAGTCTCAGAACCGATAAAATTACCAGCTTCCTCTCCTCATTATCAGCCATCTCACTGAACCCGCGAGCCGCTTTCAGGTATTTTTCAGTCAGGACTTCGGTTTTCATCATTATATAGTTACCGCAATAACGTGCATAACACTTCTGCTATTGTAATAATCAACCCCCTTCAGGTCAAAATCCCATGTCCATTTCTCTTTATTTTTAGAGGGAGGAAGATCAGCTAACAGAGTTTGTATCCTTTCTGGTTCACCTGATCGTGGTGATATGACTTCCTCGTAATCGGTTATCAGTACTGAATTGTATTTTGAAAGTAATTCAATATGTCTCTCCTGTATTGTTCTCCTGAACCGGTACATTTCCTCTTCATTAATTCTTGCCTTTTTCTTTAAATACCTTACCGGAAGGACTTCAAGCTGGGTAATAAGATTCAGAGAAATTATCAGACCAGGATCGCTGAGTGGCCTGTATTCAGGAATAACTATTCCGTCCAGTGTATCAGCCTTTCTGTAAAATGGATATGAGCGGATCTTTCTCCAGATATTCTCAATCAGGCCTCCGGTAACATCGCTTTCAATAAGCTCCACATTGTCTATTTCCCCTGCCTGTCTGACAACGTCGGGAGGATGGATTATATCAACAAGCTCTACCTTCCCGGTTTTTTCAACTATCTCAGCAACAGGAAGCTCGAGCAGCCATCCGCTTCCAAGCACAGTTACCTTTCTGGGTTTTAAAAGGTCTATTGCCCTGAGAATATATTTTCTGCAATTGTCAAGGTGAGAGTCCCAGCCTGACTCCTGGTTAAGATGACGGTAAATAAGTCCGCTCTGATAATCATAATATCCCATGCGGTTAAGAAGACGCTTATATGATTCAGAATGACTCAATCCGATATTATTTTTTTCTCAAAACAGTAAGTTCTTCCTTTATAATTGAAGAGAATATCAGTGCCAGCTCATCAGGATTTTCAGTTCCGAATGACTCAGGATAAACAGGATCAAGAACCTTTATCCTGACATCATGTTCTGTTCCGAATACCAGTCCGTGCTTTGGAAGAATGCCGCCGGTACCGTCTATTACAATGGGGAGAATGGGCACTCCTGCCTGCAAAGCCAGCTGAAAGGCTCCCCGTTTAAAAAAACCTGTTTCTCCGTCTTTTGATCGGGTACCTTCAGGAAAAATCATGATAGAAATTTCGTTTCTCAGACAATTGAGACTTTTCTCGATCATTATAAGCTTGCTATCCTCATTTCCCCTGTCAACAGGAATATAATCAGCCATCCCCAGATACCAGCCAAGGACAGGAATCTTTTTATTTTCTATTTTGGAAATCCATTTCATCCGGTATCCGAGAGTATTTATATAAAGAATATCGAGTATTGACTGATGATTTGAAATTACAACATATGTTTTTCCCTTAACTGCCTTCTTTTTTCCCTCAGATCTGAAACTTTTCACAGGAATCAGCCTGACGAAAAATCTGCTCTGCCAGATCAGAATCCGGTGGATAACTCTTCGATCCCTGTCAAATGGAAGAACTAACAGCCAGATAATGAATGAAACCGGAAAGAAAACCAGAATTATAAAAATGCCTCCAAACCAGAGCAATGCCGATCTCAGAATATCCATAAGCAAATTTATCAATAATAGTTAAATTCAAATATTAACCGCAAAGTCCGCAAAGATAATACGCCAAGAACGCAAAGAGTAAAAAAAACAGGCTAATCCTTTGCGTTCTTTGCAAAACCTTTGTGTCCTTTGCGGTTAATAAAATTCCTAGACTTAATAAATTAGAAGAAGTTGTAAACTCGGAGATCAGAAATTTTCTCCGCAGAAAATACTTCTTTCAGATCCTCCGGCATATGTTTTACTCCGGTTAATTTAAGGACTGATTTCTCAAGATGAGGATTTCCTTTAACAGAACAACTCCTTATAACACCTTCGCTAATATTCAATTCACAAATAACAGTAACTCCTTGATAATCAAATTGTTTAATCAATTGATAATCAGGGCCATAGGCGTAATTCCATTCCCATGACTTGTATTTTGAACAGGCAAGTGATTCTATTTCTTTAAGCTCATCTCCTGATAAATTGTAATCCTGTGAAATCACAGATACACTTTTTAAAAATTCAGTTAGTTTATCCCTGAATTTTGAAACATCCTTAATTGTTGGAAGAAGTTCATTGAGATTTGTAACAGATGATGGATTTGATTTTACAGCCCTGGTCTTATAGCATGAAGTATCACTCCTCAGTGACCTCCGCAACATTTCCATATCAGAACTGAAAAGAAGTGTTCCGTGGTGAAGAACCCTGTTACGGTGAACATGTTCAGCATTACCTGATACCTTAAGTCCGTTTACTTTAATATCATTTTTCCCTTCGAATTTTGCATCCACCCCAAGGGAATGTAAAAAATCAATAACAGGCTTTGTGTGAAGGCGAAAATCGACCTGGTGACCCGGCTCACAGTTTCTTATGAAGGAAAAATTAAGATTTCCCTTGTCGTGAAACACTGTTCCGCCACCTGATATCCTCCTGATTACCGGAATGTTATGCTGTTCAGCAAATCCTGTATTTACCTCACGGTGAGGAGACTGGTGCTTGCCTATGATTACTGAAGGGGAATTAACAGCCAGGATGCAGAACTCCTCTCCGGAATTCTTCAGGAGGTATTCTTCCGTTGCCAGATAAAGATAAGGGTCGGATGCATGAAGGTTAAGATGGTACATAATAACTTAAAGTTACTTTCTTTATGACCAAAAATACCCCCTTTTTAATTTTCCCCCATGGGGGAAAAAGCTTTACGGAGACGTTTTAAAAGCCCCCCTTGGGGGGTTTGGGGGGTAAAATCAATCTTTTAAAACAGCCTCCGGAAAGGAGGTTTAATCAACTAATTTTAAAATAATTGCTTTTAATCAGCACTTTCTTATCAGTCAGCATATACAGACTGTAAATAATCCATCCTATCGATGCTCCTAAAACTGATCCGCATAAAACATCTCCCGGATAATGGACTCCAAGGTATATCCTGCTGTACCCCACAACGAGTGCCCAGGCAATTATCATGACCGTAAACCATCTTTTCCTTATTAAGACCAGACTGAAAAGAGCTACATAGAAGCTGTTGGTGGCATGTGATGAGACGAATCCGTATAATCCCCCGCATTCTCCTTTGACCAGATGAACAAGTCCCTCCAGTGCTGGCTCATGACAGGGCCTGAGTCGTTGAAAAACATTTTTGAAAAGATGAACTGATGTCTGGTCGGCAACTGTAATACCCAGGATAATAAAAAGTAATATAACAATGAATTTTCTTTTATACCGGATCCCCAGATAGATGAGTATTGCCAGATAAAGAGGTATCCAGATAAACTTTCCGCTTATTGCATACATCACTTCGTCCCAGAAAGGAGAATTAAGGGAATTGAGGTATAACAAAAGCTGCTGATCCAACCTTACAAGCATAACTGAATATTTTAATGGTTAAGGATGCTCCAGATCATATCCTTCAGGGTAGTAATGCCCTGCCCTGTTAAAGATGATATAAATACCCTCGGAAGGTCGGGCAGATCCTTTCTGATCTCATTCATCAGTTCCTCATCGAGCATATCTGATTTTGAGATAGCCAGCAAACGCTTTTTATCAAGAAGCTCCGGGTTGTATTCACGAAGTTCATTTATCAGAATCTCATATTCCGTAACAATATTTTTGCTGTCAGCAGGGACAAGGAACAACAGCATGGAATTCCGTTCAATATGTCTCAGGAACCTTATTCCAAGTCCTTTACCCTCATGTGCTCCTTCAATAATCCCAGGTATGTCGGCCATCACAAACGATTTTTCGTCCCTGTAGCTTACTATCCCGAGGTTAGGTACAAGTGTGGTAAAAGCATAGTCGGCAATCTTTGGTTTTGCAGCTGAAACCACTGAGAGCAGGGTTGATTTACCTGCATTGGGAAAGCCCACCAGACCAACATCTGCAAGGATCTTTAGTTCCAGAATGAACTCATCCTCAATTCCCGGCTCTCCGGGTTGGGCATATCTGGGAGTCTGGTGTATTGCCGACTTGAAGTGAACATTACCCTGACCGCCCCTGCCTCCTTTAGCAATTATCTTTTTCTCGTCATGTTCAGTAATCTCAAAAATGACATCTCCTGAAACGGCATTTTTAGCTATCGTACCGAGTGGAACCTGGACAATCACATCCTTACCATCGGCACCGGTTGACTGCTGTTTGCCTCCATTACCTCCATTCTCAGCAAAAATATGACGCTGGTACTTAAGATGCAGGAGAGTCCACATCTGGTCATTACCCTGGAGAATTATATGTCCCCCGCGACCACCGTCTCCACCATCAGGGCCCCCTTTAGGCTCAAACTTTTCCCTGCGGAAGTGCGCCGATCCTGCACCTCCTTTTCCGGAGCGGCAGTATATCTTAACATAATCGACGAAGTTTGATCCTGACATAGTTCGTTTTTATTTAATACTATTCTGCATAGAAGATCTGAAGGGGTGAAGGGGTGAAG
>CALMJY010000296.1 GCA_937864815.1 uncultured Bacteroidota bacterium | reverse complement strand
CCTTATTATGAAAAACATTGTATATCGGTTTATTCTGTTTCCAGTATTGCTTAAAGTCCTGACAGGATGCGGCAGTGATAACAGTTTTCAGTCGGTTGTATCGGAACGGCAGCTAAAAGATGGCTGGTCTGTTGAATCATCGGTAAAGGCAAATTCAACAGGCGATATAATTTCAAAAAAAGACTTTGACGCCTCAGAATGGTATAAGACTTCAGTTCCGGCAACAGTGATGGCTGCACTCATTGCCAATGGAGAGCATACCGATGTCTTTATGGGGGATAACATTAGTAAGATTGATACCTCCCGGTTCAGGGTTTCATGGTGGTACAGAACATCTTTCAATATTGAGGATGCAGGCAAGAATACAGAACTGATTTTTGAGGGTATAAATTACAGGGCTAATATATGGCTCAATGGTTCAAAAATTGCATCAGCCGATACTCTTTTCGGTGGGTTCAGGATATTCTGTATCAATGTATCGGAATTCACAGTAAGTGGTGAAAATATCCTTGCAGTCGAGGTATTTCATCCGAAGCCTGATGAGCCTTCAATAGGATTTGTTGACTGGGCTCCCATGTCGCCCGACAGGCTTATGGGGCTTTGGAGACCAGTGAAAATCAAGATATCAGGTGAAACAGCAATTGATCATCTTTTTGTTTATTCAAAGATTGATAAAAAGGAATTCAAATCAGCTGAACTTTTTATAAGCGCTGAGGCAGTTAACAATACCTCAGGCCGGATAAAGAGTATTGTTAAAGGGAAAATTGAAAACATTACATTCCAGAAGAAAATTTCACTTGAACCAAATGAAAGAAAAACGATCACTTTCACCCCATCAGATTTTCCGCAGCTGAAAATTGAAAATCCCCGTATCTGGTGGACGCATGATATGGGTAAACCGGAATTGTATGAAGCTACACTCAATATAGAAAACAGCGGAGTTGTATCGTGCTCGGAAAAAACCCGTTTCGGGATCCGCGAGGTTGAAGATTACTTTAATGCCGGTGGCCATCGGGGGTATAAGCTTAATGGTGTTGAAGTACTTATTAAAGGTGGCGGATGGGTGGATGGCATGTTCCTGGATGATTCAGAGGAAAAAGTGAAAGCCCAGATGGAATATGCAAAGCACGCAAATATGAACACTATTCGTCTTGAAGGTTTCTGGGGTAACAGCGAAAGATTTTATGATCTGGCTGACGAACTCGGACTTCTGATAATGGCAGGCTGGAGTTGCCAGTGGGAGTGGGAAGGCTATCTGGCAAAACCTGAAGATGAATTCATGTCTATAAGAACACCTGAGGATATTGACCTGATACTCAAATATACAAACGATCATGTGAAATGGCTCAGGAATCATCCCAGCCTGTACGTTTGGGTCCTGGGAAGTGATAAACTTCCCAACCCGAAGCTTGAAGAGAAATATTACCCTCTTTTCAGGGAACTCGATCCTTCCCGTCCGCTCTTAATGTCATGCAAGGCAAAAACAAGTACAATATCCGGTAAGAGTGGAGTTAAGATGTACGGACCATATGATTATGTTTCACCTAACTACTGGTACCTTGATAAGGAAAACGGAGGGGCATATGGCTTTAATACAGAGACAGGTCCCGGACCACAGGTCCCGTCACTTGAAGTATTAAAGTCGATGATACCTGAAGACAAACTCTGGC
>CALMJY010000295.1 GCA_937864815.1 uncultured Bacteroidota bacterium | reverse complement strand
AAAATCTTATAAAGATGGTGCTTTCACAGGGATTTCGAGATCAAAATATACGGATGAGCCCTTCTGGGGAAAAGTTTCTTTGAAGATAGAAAATGGTGAATTTAAAAATGTGGAATTCATAATAAGAGACTCCAGTCTTCATGAAACTTTCAATGAGAAATACAAAAAGCATTATGAAGGTAATCCCATTTATGTTCAACAGGTTATTAATGACTCGAAGGGAGTTCAGGCCTATCCGAAGAAGTTGCTCAAAAAACAGGATCCGGCCGGGGTTGACTGCATTTCCGGAGCAACCTGGTCATATAACATTTTTAGGGCAGCATCTGAGGAAGCCTTGAAAAAAGCAAAAAAATGATTCAGTCAAGATTCTTTGTAAATGAAATGTATCCGGCCCAGTAAACAAATCGTTAAGTTATGGGCAAGCCATTGATAACATGACTGTTAAGTAAATAAAATTGAAATATCTTCACCCCTGCCAGCTTAACAGTGACAAGAAAACTCGGTACTTTCTACCAGGACTTGGCCAGCGCGCAAAAATTTTAAAATTTCTACACTCAAACAAAAATGGCACATTTGCTTTTGCGCGACCTTTAATCTACCCCACATGCAAAAGCAAAAGAGCCAAATCCCTTCGCACACTTAATGCTTTGAACAGTGTTATTACTTATATGTCTGTTTTTTGGTAATCTCAGCAACATTCTTTTTACTCTTTAAAAAAATAAGGATTTAATTGTTGTAAATTTGTGTTTATGAGTCAACATTTATGAAAGATCTTATTTTTTATAGTGATGAAGAACTTATACAGGAAATCAAAGCTGGCAATATGCTTGCTTTTGATGCATTATATAAAAAATATTCCAGGATGTTATACAAATTTGGATTTTCTATTCTTAAATCTCGGGAAGAGACAGAGAACCTGATCCAGGATGTTTTCCTTAATTTATGGGAGAATCGCCATAAAGTGGAAAAAGATTCGTCAGTTAAATCATACGTATTCACTATTGCTTACAATTCAGCTATTTCTGTTATACGGAAGAAAGTCAGGGAATCGCAGTTTATTGAATATTTAAAGTCCATACAGGAAGTAAACGGAGAGGCTGCTGATGTAAAAATTGAATACGATGAACTGAAAAATAAACTTGATAATATTATTCAAACACTACCTCCCCGTCAAAAGGAGGTTTACATGTTGCACAGGGTTGAAGGTCTGAAATACAGTGAAATCGCGAAGCGTTTAAATATCTCTGAAAATACTATTGAAAACCACATGTCAAGGGCTATTAAAACAATCCGTGAAAAGATTGGTAATTTTTCACTTCCGGCTATCCTCTTTTACTTTCTTTTCTCATAAAAACAAAATTCTGATAAAAAAAATACCACCTTAAGTAGTGGTAAGTGACTACTCTTGCGTCTAATTCTCAGAAACGGGGAATAATATAGATATAACAAATCTCAAAAATATGAAAAGGGCCAATCATACGTTAGGTCTTGGTTAGTTAGGTTAGGTTAAAAGCACTACCGGATTCCCGGCAGTGCTTTTTTTATATAAAAAAGTTATGAATAAAGAAATTATAGAAAAGTATTTAAACAATAATTGTAGTGAAGAAGAACTGAAACTTGTGCTCGATTGGTTCACTAATTCTGCACATTTGCCTGAAGGAAAGGCTTTACTATATAACATGTGGGAAGAGTTTGATGATCAAGAATCGGGAGATAAGGCAGATTATGATACTATTCTGTGCAAAATCCATCATGAGATAAATATTCGTCAGTCGAAGGTTTTAATTGAAAACTCGGAAAATGACCCGGTCAGATATAACCGCAGACAATATTTCATAGCATTTCTTAGAAATATAGCCGCTATTTTGCTTATACCTGTTCTTAGCCTTGGGTTATTCTATTCTGTTAAATATTACTCAACTAAATCCATACAGAGATCAGTCAATGTGGCCTTTAATGAAGTATTCTCCTCTGTTGATGCAATAACCAAAGTTACTCTGCCTGATGGTTCAAATGTCTGGTTGAATCATAATAGTTCTCTTCGCTATCCAGCATTATTTAAGGGCAGATCAAGGGATGTCGACCTTAAAGGAGAAGGATTTTTTGAAGTGGTCCATAACTCAAAGGTGCCATTTATTGTCAATACAGGTGAACTTAAAATAGTAGCGCTCGGAACCACATTCAATGTGATGGCTTATCCTGAAGAAAACAAAATTGAGACTTCGCTCATTGATGGAAATGTTGAAATTAAAAAGCCGGGCAAAGTCAGAGCTTCTGAAACAATCTATAAGATGAAGCCAACTGATCTTGCAACCTACAACAAGGTAAACCAGGAGGTCATCGCAAAGACGATAAGTGATGACAGGTACTTTTCATGGAAGGAAGGCAAGCTGATCTTCACTGCTGAGCCGTTGGAAGAAGTCGTAAAAAAACTCAGCCGTTGGTTTAATGCTGATATACAGATAAAAGATCCTGAATTGAATGGTTTAACCTTAACTGCCACATTTGTTCATGAAACACTTTCCCAGGTTATGGAACTTCTAACTCTTGTTTCTCCTGTGAGTTATACAATAACCGACAGAAAGGCATATCCTGACGGTACTTTTTCGAAGAGAAAAGTCATTCTAAGCTATAGAAAGATTTAAATAGACTGGATAGAAAACGAAATACACTTGCCTATGAAGCATAATCAATTTTAAAAAAAGACGGGAAAGTGTTTGCCCACGATCCCGTCAGATCAGGTACCCGTTTTTAGCAAAACTATTAGTAACCTTAATCCAATCAAATTTATGAAAAAATTTCGAGATCATTATGAAAGGAATATATTCAGGTTCTTTTCAAAAAAAACAATTAGAGTTATGAAACTGACACTGTTCTTATCGATGCTTACGATTTTTCAGCTCTGGGCTACCGAAACCTATTCACAACTGACTAAACTTACCTTGAATCTTGAAAATATTAGAATAGCGGATGCTTTAAGAGAGATTGAAAATCAGAGCGAGTTCTATTTTCTCTACAGTCCGAAACTGATTGATGTTGAAAAAAGAGTAGATGTTTCTGCAGAAAAGGAGCCAATAAAAGATATCCTTACCGATATTTTAGGTAAAGATGTGAAGTTTATTGTTTACGAGAGGCAGGTTATACTTACACCAAATACAAAATCTGAAATTCCTTCTGAACTTCAGCAGCAAAAGATTACTGGGAAAGTAACTGATAAATCAGGGGCTGCGGTTCCGGGGGTTTCTGTTGTTGTAAAGGGATCCACCATTGGGACGACCACTGATTCAAATGGCAGTTTCGCTTTAACAGTCCCACCCGGTGGAGATATTCTTGTATTCTCATTTATAGGGATGACAACCCAGGAGGTTACAATCGGGAACCAGGTATCTTTCAATATTGTTCTTGAAGAAGCATCAACGGCACTTGATGAGGTTGTTGTTGTCGGATATGGTACAGTAAGAAGAAGTGATCTAACCGGTGCAGTCGGTAGCATCTCTCAGGCTGTCCTTCAATCCATACCAATAAAATCTTTTGAACAGGCTATAGGAGGCCGTCTGGCCGGAGTGGAAGTTACCCAGTCATCTCATTCACCCGGCGGCGGTGTAAGTGTGCGAATTCGTGGTGGAAACTCAATTAACAGTAAGGTGGAACCTCTTTATGTTATCGATGGATTCCCCGTTACCTCTGATAATTCAAAGATTCCAAGTTCTGGTCAGTCGGATGGCGTACTTCCCCAGATGAATATGCTTGCGGAAATCAATCCGGGAGATATTGAGAGTATAGAAGTGCTTAAGGATGCTTCTGCAACATCAATTTATGGTGCCCGTGGAGCAAATGGTGTGGTATTAATAACAACAAAGAAAGGAAAGGCCGGAGCAACAAACGTTGAATACTCTTTTTACTATGGTCTTCAAAAAATTGCAAATAAGATAGAAATGCTCGATGCCTATCAATTTGCTACATTACATAATGAGATGAGTTTAAATTCGGTACCGGCAAAAGTGCCATACTTTGTCGGAGCCATAAAAGATGGTATTTATTATGGAAAACCTGAGGAATATAAATCTCCATTTAATCTAAATACTTCAGGCACCGACACACTTCCCTCAACCGACTGGCAGGATTTGATTCTTCGAACAGGAAAAGTAATGAATCATCAGCTTACAATATCAGGAGGTTCTGAAAATACACAGTATTCAGCATCGACTAATTATTATAAGAACGAAGGGATTATTGAAGGTGGGGACTTTTCAAGAATCTCATTCAGAATAAATCTTAACTCAAAAATCAATAATTGGTTGTCATTTGGCAATAATCTTACATTTAGTCATAATCTTTCAAATAATTCAGGCTCAGAAACACCACTTCAGAATTCTCAGGGTGGCTCTATTCAGGCTGCACTTAAAACATGGCCGGTCTATGCACCCTATAACAAGGACGGCACTATAAAAAGAATTATTGGCAGTGGTATGAACAGGGGCAATCCCCTGGCTTTTGTCTATGATGCCAAGAATGAACTAAATGGCGACAGGCTATTAGCCAATATCGATGGCACCATAAAATTTATGGAGGGATTAACATTAAAAGTCAGTATAGGGACAGATTTAAACATGTTCAGGAGAGGACGTTATTTTCCTACATCTACCTATGATGGTTACCTTGTTGGCGGCTCAGCATCTAAAAGCGACAATTCTTCAACTTCATGGCTGAATGAAAATCTTTTAACATATAATAAGTCCTTCGGGATTCATTCTTTTAATATTGTTGCAGCGTATACTCTGCAGCAGGAAGTTGGTACAGGAAATAGTCATTCAGCAACAGGATTCCCGAGTGACATCTTACTGGACAATAATATGAGTGCGGGATCAAACCAGACAGCAACTTCATATTCATATAGGTATAAATGGTCGCTGGCTTCCTGGCTTGGAAGAATTAATTATAATCTTAATAACAAGTATCTTCTTACCCTTACAGGTCGGGCTGATGGCTCATCAAAATTTGGTGAAACCAATAAATGGGCCTTTTTCCCGTCAATAGGTCTTGGCTGGAAACTTTCACAGGAGGAATTCATCAAAAACCTGGGGCTTTTCAGTGACCTTAAAATAAGAGCAAGCTACGGGAGGACAGGCAACTCAGAGATCAGCCTGTACAGTTCCCAGGCAACTCTTGGCATTCAAAACTATACTTTTGGAGAAGGTAACCTGAGCACAGGTATTGGTCCTAATACCATGGCGAATCCTGATCTGAAATGGGAAACAACAGAACAATATGATGTCGGTCTGGAACTGGGATTTATTGATAACAGACTTAATTTTATAATTGACGGTTATTATAAAAAGACCAATGATCTACTGTTGAGAGTGAACCTGCCGGCCACTTCAGGGTACGCCTCAGCTCTGAAAAACATTGGAAGTCTTGAGAATAAGGGCATGGAATTCTCAGTGAATTATGATATCCTCGTAAAAACATTTAAATGGAATCTTTCTGGTAACATTTCCTTCAACAGGAACAAAATACTATCTCTTACTGAAGGCGGTGGAATACTGATGGAAACTGATTTGACTGACAAGCATGGAGGCAAGGTTTGGCTTGATGTAGGTTTACCTGTAGGAGTATGGAGGTACCCTGTAATAGATGGAATATTCCATAATCAGGCTGAGATTGATGCATATGTTAATAGTTCTGGACAACCAATACAGACAGGTGCAAAGCCAGGGGATGTAAGATATAAAGATGTTGATGGAAATGGAATTTATGATGGTAAAGACAAGGATATTATAGGTGATCCTAATCCGGATTTCATCTTTGGGATTACGAACAATCTTTCTTATAGGAATTTTGACCTTAGCATCTTTGTTAACGGTTCCCAGGGAAATGATATTATTGCACCTATATTTGCTCATGCAAATCAGTTAGGCTCTATGGGGAATGGCAACCTTACTGCAGATATGTGGAACAGGTGGACTCCTGATAATACGACAACAAATATCCCGAGAGCCGGAGCCTCTTTTGATTATGGTGATAACCAGGTTTTTGACGGAAGCTTCATCAGGGTAAAAAATATCAGGCTCTCTTATAATCTCCCTGTAAAGAATATAGCCTGGCTTAAAAGTGGTCAGATCTATCTTAATCTTCAGAACATGTTAACCTTTACCAGTTATCACGGCTATGATCCAGAAGTAAATTCATCGGGTCAGAATTCATGGCAACGGGGATTGGACGTGAACAGTTTTCCGGGTTACAAGGAGATCATGGTAGGATTCAGAGTAGGATTTTAGTTAATAAGGTTTAATTGTATCAGAACTAAACAATATGAAAACAATAAAGATATTTTTCTTTACATTCCTGTTCATGTGGCTGCTTAGTGCATGTTCAGAAGACTTTCTTACAGAAGAAGTTTACTCAAGTCTGGCTCCTTCAAATTTCTACAAGACTGAGAAGGATGCAGTCGCGTCAGTCAGCGCAGTGTACAATAATATTCAGCTATTCGGAAACGAATTCTGGTCACAGGGAAATGCATGGATAATTATGACCATGGGTAGTACTGATGTTATGCATTGCTTCTGGTCCGGCTCATTTGAGAATTACACCTTTAATTCTTCAGATGGTAATCTTCTTTCGATGTGGAGGCATGTGTATAATACCAATAATAAGGCAAATACAGCAATAGGCAGGTTACCAGGTATTGCCATGGATGAAGCCCTTAAGTCCCGTCTGATCGCGGAAGCCAAATTCCTCAGGGCATTTAATTATTTCAATGCCGTAAGATGGTGGGGTGACGTTCCGCTTATTCTTGAAGAGACAAAAGGATTTAATGATATCAAGTTAGTAAGCCGAACACCAAAAGCAGACGTTTATGCTCAAATCATTAAGGACTTACAGGAGGCAATACCCGGCCTGCCAGTTTCTTACTCTGCTTCAGCAGATAAGGGAAGAATAACAAAAGGAGCTGCGAAAGCATTACTTGGTAAAGTGTACCTGACAAGAGGCTGGAATGGAGGAGCTGCTTCAATAATTACTGCTGATCTGCAGCTTGCCGTTACAGAATTCAAGAGTCTTATGACCTCACCTTACACATATAACCTCACCACTAACCTTGCCGATGAATGGGACTATATAAAAGAGAATAATCCTGCACTTGGATATATATTCTCAGCCCAGTATTCACAGGGTCAAAGCTTTGAAGGGAGTTGGTATGCTCAAGCTATACAGGCGAATGAGTTACAAAGTGCATGGTGGGGATATGGTTCACCAGAGAAATGGGTAAATGGAAGCGGAGGATTCGATAAAGTTAATGACAAGAGACTAACCACTGTCTGGGAAGCTTATAAGGGCTATTATTACTGGATTAAAAAATGGAGATATGATAAATATACTGGCTGGGCTGACCATCCGCAGAATTATCCTTACATCCGGTATGCGGATATATTACTAATGCACTCTGAAGCTCTGAATGAGCTTAATGCTTCACCCGATGCAGAAGTAGTTGCTAGTATTAACCTGGTACGAAACCGTTCAGGTGTAGCCCCGTATGATCCTTCATCCTGGACCAAAGATACTTTCAGGGAAGAGATCCAGAATGAGAGAAACCGTGAACTCTGGGGTGAAGGTGTAACATGGTTCGATTATGTAAGAAAGGGTATGCTTATTAACAGAATGACCGCTTTTGGAACTGCTAATGTAACATCTAAACATAACCTTTATCCGCTCCCTCAACAAGAATTAGACAATAATCCAAATCTGGGTCCTCAAAATAGCGGCTGGTAGTATTTCTGGTTGGGATGGGATTAATATTATATGCAGATGAAGTTTTTTCGTTAGGTTAGGTTAGGCTAGGATAGGTTGGTTAGTTAAGTTTGGTTATTTGGCATGAGATAGTTTCCTGGTGAAAGGAAGTTGTATATGAAAGCCGATTATGCCTTTCATATATCAAAGTCAATTCAGAGATTCTGTCTCATGCCTTTCATTAATACAAACTGGTGCTTATCTGCCAACCATTCTGTATCAGCGTAATCTTTATCTAATTTTATCTACCTGGTCAAAATGTGCAAAGCATATCACTTATATATTGTTATAATAGTAGTCCTCTCCCTTTCAGGATACAAATTAATATTGAGGGTTACAAAATAACAGGGATTGAAAAATCAGGACAACTATATGGGAATGGTCCGGATGATGTTGATCCTGTGTGGAATGATGATCTTATTCTTACAAAAAATGATCTTCGTAAAATGGAATTACCAGGCACTTCAATTTCTGTTATTAAACTAAGGACCATCAGAAAGTAGACTCAGGAACATCACCGGAAACAGCATGGAAGGGGAAATAACAATTGATTTGAAAATGAGTAATACTTGAATATTTGAGCTTGAATAAAATACTTATACTATCATTTATAGTGCTGCTGATTACCTCATGCAGGGAACGGGGTACAATTACATATTCTCCGGGAGAAGGAAATTTTAATGATGGCTG
>CALMJY010000294.1 GCA_937864815.1 uncultured Bacteroidota bacterium | reverse complement strand
TCGGCGATGTAAACATTGTGCTGAAGCGAAGCATTGATAATGGCAAAACCTGGGGTGAGATAGCAACAATTGTTGATTACGACTCCCTGCAGGCTGGTAATCCTGCTCCGGTTGTTGATTTAACTGATCAGGAATATCCTGACGGTAGGATCTTCCTTTTCTATAATACCGGGAATAACCATGAAGGGGAGATAAGGAAAGGCAATGGTTACAGGGAGGTATGGTATAAGACATCTGCTGACGGAGGAACCACATGGTCGGAATCTGTCAACATTACGGCACAGGTTCACCGACCGCTTAAACCAGAGGTCAATCCACAGTATAACTTCATTGAGGATTGGCGCTCATATGCAAATACACCCGGACATGCAATGCAATTCACCAGTGGCAAGTACAAAGGAAGAATGGTAATTGCTGCGAACCATTCAGCCGGAGAACCAGAAGAAAAATGGGAAGACTATGCCTCCCATACATTCTACACTGATGACCATGGAAGAACTTTCAGTCTGGGTCAGTCACTTACCGTTCCAGGAAGCAACGAGGCTACAGCTGCTGAGATTTCAGGCGACCGGTTGATGCTGAACGCCAGGAATCAGAAAGGAGACATAAGGGCAAGGATTGCAGCGATAAGTGAAGATGGAGGAGCAAGCTGGAACACAGTCTTTTTCGATGAAATGCTGCCCGATCCTGTCTGCCAGGGAAGTATCCTAAACATTGGTGAATACAATGGAAGAAGCATTCTTGCTTTTTCCAATCCTGCCGATACTACCGACAGAAATAATCTTACATTACAGTTCAGCTATGACGATGGTGAATCATGGGGTCATGAAATCAGTATTGATAAGACTGATGACATCAATAAAAAGAAAAATTATACGGCATATTCTGACATTGTTAATATGTCACATGGCAGAATAGGTATCTTATTTGAAAGGGATAATTACTCTGAAATTGTTTTTAAAACAATTAAACCCAAATCAAAATATTAGAAACTCAGGAGGAAAATTGAATAGAATATGATTAACCACAGAGATCACAGAGATTAACACAAAGAGCACAGAGAAATTTTCTTCCATTCTTCTTTGTGTCCTCTGTTTAATTCTTTGTGAGCTCTGTGGTTTATGTTTTTGTTTTCTAATCCTTCAAATTTGTATCTACCATCATTTTGCTCTCTCGAAGGAACATAACCCCTGCAAATGAAAACAGCGTCAGAATTGAAAAAACGGCTAGCACCGACCCGAGATATTTATTGCTTCCTGCGCTCATAATTGCTACGAAGATCATTCCCGATAGCTGCCCTATCCACAGAAGCATGCCTTGCGATGCCGATTCAGGTGCAGGATAGCTTACCTCTGCCGCGTACTGGAAACCCACCGGACCGGCACTCATCACAAAAAAGCCCAGGATAAACGATGATAGCAGCAGAAGAGAATATGTTGAAGAGGTATCAAGTCCAAGTTTACCTGCAAAAGAGAGTCCCATCACACCCGGTACCATTCCTGCAATGCATATAAGCAGAAAGAGTTTCCTCTTCCTGAACTTATCAGACAGTACCGGTATAACTACAGCCCCGATGATCCCTCCTATAAGCATAATCCCTCCTATCAGGCCATCTGAATCAGTAACTCCTGCATATTCCGAGATACTGTCAGTCATTGAACTTATAGCATTAAATATTCCGAGACCGATTAGAAAGAGCAAAAGGGTAATCTGCATATCCCTGTTTTTCAATATCTTAAATACACCACCTCTGAAATCATTATGTATTTCCGCATCGCGGAAAGCAGAATTTTCAGGCATTTCCTTTATGAAGATGAAAACAGCAACTGCCGATAATAGTGTCAGAAAGCCATAGATAATGAGCATTTTTTCAAAGCCGGATCCATAACCTGTCAATGCAGGATCTGAACCTACCAGAAGCGGTGTAACCAGCATAGCTATTATGATTCCTATATATTGTGCAAGAGCAGAAAAACCTGCAGCCATTCCTCTCTCATCAAGAGGAAACCATCTTACTGTTACGGCAGTAACAGCATTCAGAATGAATGGCTGAGCTACAGATAGTCCTGCCTGGGAAACAACCACTCCGGTAAAGCTCCCGGCAAAAATGGCTTTACCCAGCGCTGATATTCCTGCAATGGCAGCACCAAGCCTGAGTGCCTTTTTAATTCCGTACTTGTCAATAATGTATGAAGCTGGGAAACTCATTATGAGGAACATCAACATGTATGACATGGCCAGGAAATCGATGTTAAAGAATGAATCTGAATTAAAATGACCACTATAAAACACTTCAGCCGGACGGGCTACGGCTGCATGTGTCAGCCATTGGATCTC
>CALMJY010000293.1 GCA_937864815.1 uncultured Bacteroidota bacterium | reverse complement strand
CATGTTAAAGAACTTAAGTTAAATTCTTATCTTCACGGCACAAACAGAGAACACAAAGGGATCACAGAGATCTCAATGGTAAAGCCCTGATTATTATTTCTTTGTGACCTCTGTGATTTAACTTTGTGACCTCTGTGGTTAATTAAAAAATAGACAATAACTATTTCCTTAAGAAGTAAGATCTCTTCTTTAGTACAGGATCAATGTCAAAATACCTTACAATAAATAAATCATCAGTATCCTGGGTTTTACCAAGCAACCTGTCGGTATCTTCTGACTGAATTCCATTCTCTGTTTTCATTTTCTGCCAGAGACTGAGTATCGTGGTTTTTCCATCAGCAGATACAACAGTAATTCTGTATAAGGGATCCAGTTGAATGACAGAAGAAATCTCTTCCCTGCTCAGATCTAAAGCCCAGGTCTCAAAAGGAATAAATGTAAAGTAGGAAATGTACCGGATAATAAGCTCATGATCAAATCCTTTTATTTCATTTCCATTTCCCCTCAAGCTATATTTTCCATCCTTTCCTGAAATCGAGAATGAAGAAGCTGTATCCTGAAGACTTTCAAATCTTATCGAACTGATCTCGGATGGCAGCAGGTTAAAGATGGTATATGGCAACCAGTACTGCTCCTTAATTGAAAATGCTGCTCCGATATTCACATCATAACCGGGGACATGAACAATGAAAGGTTTTGAATTATCCTTCATCTTCATAATATTCCCGTAGATGTTTAACTGTGTCTTGTAAACCCTGAAAGACTTAAGGAGTTTTCTCTGCTCATAAACCCTGACTAAAACCGGTGAAATATTATTGACTTCAATCTCGTTTTTAAATAATTCAGGTGATACAGGAGATTTAATCTTCGCCTCTGTAAGTATCCTGATCATGAAATTAATGCCCCCTTTTCTTGCTTCCGTCTTACCATTGATAATCCACTTCTCTCCTGATTTCTCAAGCAAAAGCTTTTCACCATCCTGTGATAATTCAATCCTTGTAATTCCTTCTTCCGGAATGGATACAAAGTCACTGTTCGATTTTCCGAACGGGGTCCTTGTTCTGAAAAGAATAATTACCAGGATAAAAATAACTGCAGCAGTTAATGATGAGATTATTGCAGTTCTTCTCATATTCAGTAGCCTGTATATTTTTTACGTCTTGCCCAGGTATAGGCAAAGCCTGCCAGAAGCACAATAATAATCGGTCCCAGAGTATTGATCATCTGCCATTTAAGCTTCTCATTCTTAACCATTCCGATGTTAAGAAGCCTTAGTTTCAGTTCTCTTGATCTGAGTTCCATAATACCTTTATCATCAACCATATAGTTCAGGCAATTAAGAAGGAAATCCCTGTTACCAAACACCTCACCCGTATATTTATCCTGTCCGAGAGTAAGTGGCATAGCCTCGTTTCCTGCCCTTCTGACCTCATTTCGTATTATATCGGCATCGGCTACAACTATCATCCTTGTGGGTTTGCTTTCCTTTCTGAAAACGAAATCCCGGTCTTCTGTTATTTTATTAACAGGACGATTGGTAAAAGCAGATGGAAAAACTCCTTCGAGAAGAACGGCAACCGGAATATTTTTTTTGTTGAATGCCTCTTCATCAGGCAGTGTTTCAGCTTCTTTAAGGCTTATCATCATAGGTGGAGAAAGTGTCCTGGAAAACTGTGATGTATGAAGTAAAACTTTCTTACGTATTGAACCATCAAGTCCAACTGTATCAATAGTGTTTGCAAATTCGCTTTTCACACGATTAATGTTCCTCGTAATGGGATGATCGTTCACAGGTATCAGAAGTGGAAAATATACCCAGGGGGCAGGGACTACCTGCTGGCGTTGGCCTCCAGACATAACCATCAGTCTTATCGGCTGACATTCAAGATCCTGGATAACAACAGGATTTATCCTGGCACCATACCTGAAGAGAAGATCCTCGAGGTTCAGGGGACGGTAAAGGCCTACAGTGGAGCCGTAAGCCAGACTGTCAGAATTGACATCCACTTCCTCAAACAGCCACAGCACCTTCCCTCCGTTCATAATATACTGATCGAGAACCAGTTTATCGGCCTCGCTGAATTCTTTCTCAGGACCGGCAACTATCACAGCTGAATAATTGTCAAGCACACCCGGAATGCCACCAATAACTCCCCTGTCAACTGTAAAGTATTTGGCGAGGTTAAGTGTAATATCGGCTGTTTCAATCTCTGGAATTTCATCATGACCTTCAACAAAGGCAATTTTGTAAACCGTATCAGCAGTTATGGTGGATATTGTCTGTATAAGCTCATATTCAAGACCTTCTACAGAATGGAGAATATTCTGCTCTGATGAAAGTGACTGGTTGTTTTTAAGGAAGTTGACCGGAACTTCTATCCCGTTAGTATTTATAAGCATTCCGGGAAAGATAATTTTCTGCGTTGAACCTCCCTCCTGGTCAGAGGCCTGAATATTAATAGGTATAAGGCCTTTACCAAGCAGGTACTGGTATTGTTTTTCACGATCCTTCAAATCATCTGCTTCAGAAGGATTAATAAACTCATAGTCAATCCTGCGTCCTGATGCCAGCCTGAATTCATCCAGCATTTCCTGTACTGAGCGCTTCAGTCTTTTTAGAGGTATAGGTATTTCCCCGTCAAGATAAACCTGAATAAAAATGTCATTTTTAATGCTCTCAAGAATATTACGGGTAGGATCAGACAGTGTATATCTTTTATCTTCTGTAAGATCAATCCTCAGACTGAACATGGAAACAGCGGATGCAGCAATAATTATCCCGGCAATTATCAGGATGAATTGCATCCAGGCCCTGACCCTGGTATTCAGGTTATTCCCCCTGTTTTCCATATTCAGCTTCTCTTCCATTGTCTTGACAGTAAAACTATTCTTGTCGATTCATTGAAAAGAATCACAACAGCTATAAAATATGCAATATCCCTTATGTCCAGAACGCCCCTGCTCATCGATTTGTAATGCTCATTTATTCCGAGCCTGATTATTGTTTCATCAAAATGCTTCAGACCGGGCAGATATGCCAGGGAATCAAATCCCATGAACATCACAAAACATATGAAGACGGCAATAATAAAAGCAATGACCTGGTTATCTGTGAGTGATGAAGCGAATATTCCGGCAGATGCATAAATCGAAGCCAGAAAAAAGAGACCGATATATGCACCCAGAGTACCACCTTTATCGAGATTACCGGGTACTTCACCAAGCATAAAAACAGACAGATAATAGATTATCCCCGGAAGCAGGGCAAACAATACAAGTACCACGGATGCAAGATATTTTCCCCAGATTATTCCCCGTTCAGTTATCGGTCTGGAAAAGATAAGTTCAATAGTTCCCAGTCTCTTCTCTTCGGCAATCATCCTCATAGTTACTGCAGGTACAAGGAACAGGAATATCCATGGTGAAAGAAAAAAGAGTGTATCCAGACCGGCATACCCGCTGTCGAATATATTCCATTCACCCGGAAATATCCACATAAAAAGCGAATTGACAAGAAGGTAAACTGCAATAACAATATAACC
>CALMJY010000292.1 GCA_937864815.1 uncultured Bacteroidota bacterium | reverse complement strand
ATATTTTTGATGTTCCCATTATTCCATATGGGCGGTAGACTTGGTGGCAAAAAAACTTTTCGGAGCAGACTAAATATTATGAATTATAACTACAGATTTTGAAGATTTCAATTAAAATATCAGTGTTCTCCGGGTAATCCATAATTAAAAATTATTATTATTGAGATTATCAAATTACAAAACAAAATAAAAATGACCAAAGTAACTGAAATCGCAAAGATGATCGACCATTCGATCCTGAATCCTGTAATGACCGACAACGATCTAAAAAGAGAGTGTGAAGTCGCAATGAAATACAATGTTGCTTCCGTATGTGTTAAACCTTATGCTGTAAAACAGGCAGTTGAGCTTCTGAAAGGAACTGATGTGCTTGTAGGATGCGTAATAGGATTTCCACATGGCAACAGCTCCATACCGGTTAAGGTGTTTGAAACCGAGCAGGCCTGCAATGACGGAGCAACAGAAATTGATATGGTGATCAACATCGGCAAGGCACTGCAGGGTGATTGGGGCTATATTGAAAATGAGATTAAGGCCGTTACACAGACCTGCCACAAAAGCAAGGCAATTGTCAAGGTTATATTCGAAACCGACTTCGTTACAAAAGATGAGGATAAGATTAAACTCTGCGAAATTTGCACCAAAGTCGGGGCAGACTTTGTCAAAACCTCCACAGGATTCGGATATGTTAAGCAACCAAATGGTGATTTCAATTATAAAGGCGCCACAATACATGACATTGAACTGATGCGAAAGCACTCCGGCCCAAAGGTGCAGGTTAAATGCTCTGGTGGTGTTCGTACTCTTGATGACCTTCTGAAGATGAAAGCTGCAGGAGCAACCCGTTCAGGTGCTACGGCAACAGCTGTCATGCTGGATGATGCGGCTAAGCGATTTGGAAACTCATAATACATGATATTCATGAGGATACCTGTACTTGTTTTTGTTTTACTGATATCAGTTATCAGATCATACAGCCAGGATACACTGAAGCATCTTTACCTGGGAAATGATACTCACACTGACCTTATGTGGAATGGCACCGAGGAAGACTGGTACAGGTATAACCTCGATATGGCAAAGTTCTATCTTAAAATAGGAGAGGACACCAAAGACAAACCCATCGAAGCAAGAAGCAAATGGAACTATGATGTTGCATGGACAATTTATATGCTTGAGAGAAAAGCTTCCCCGGATTTATTTGCCAGGATTATTGATCAGATAAAAAGAGGACAGGCAAGTGTACCATTAAATTTTACACTGGCTGTATATGGCGCATCAACAACTGAATCTGTATTGAGGAGTTTTTACTATAGCGGATATCTTGAGAGAAAGTATGGTTTAGACATTGACCTGGCAGTCTGCCAGGAGAATGCCACAATCCCCCTTGGACTTGCTTCACTCTGGGCAGGATCGGGTGCCCGTTACAGCTGGAGGGGCGTATGCAACTGTGCAACAAAAATCAATACTATCGGGAAACGCGACCATGAAATATACTGGTACACAGGTCTTGATGGAAACAAAGTACTGATGAAATGGTATTCCAGCTATGGGTGGAATGCTGACCTTGGAGGTTACGCCGAAATGCTTGAACCTACAGTGGCAGTTCAGAAAATGGACAAGCTCTGTGGTTCGGACGGATACCCATATAAAATAGCCGGAGCATTCGGAAAGGGCTGGGACAATATTCATAATTATTCATACGATCTGGCCTGGGGACTTGGCCACCGCACTCTGCAGGGAACGAAACTATACCTTTCGAACCAGGTCGATTTCTTCACTCATTTTGAAAAAATCTACAGTAGCAGTCTTCCTGAAGTTACATTATCATATGGTAATGAGTGGGAAATTAACCTCGCATCTCTTGCAGAAGTCAGCGGGAAACTGAAAAGATCGATGGAAAAGCTTCGCACAGCGGAAGCCCTGGCTGTTGTTGCTTCAGATGGAATTGCCGGTATGTTTTCCAGACTCGAGAGGAAAAAACAGGATTTCATCTATGGGATAAGCGTTTATAACCTTCATGGCTGGACAGCTGATGGTCCCATAGACAGGCATCTGTTTGCAGATTATATGCGCAAAAGGCAGCAGGAGGTAAGCAGTTATGTCGATACTCTGCAATCACTTGCACTGGAAGAACTGGGGAAAAGAATAAACGCGGGAGATAGCGAGGATGCTGTTTTTGTATTCAACCCTCTGAACATTGAAAGGGATGGTTTCGTTGATATACCTGTTGAAAAGGATTATAATTCCGTGAGAGACCTTGAAAGTAGAAAATTATATATGGGCATGGTCAGGAGTGAAGAGGGAAAAAAAGTCCTGAGGGTAAGGGTTGAAGATATTCCCTCTGTGGGATATAGGCTGTTTAAGCTTGAAACCAACAAACCTGAAGCTACAGAAAATGTCTTCAGGTTTTCAGGGAGTAAGCTTGAAACACCTTTTTATTCAGTTAAATTCTCGAAATCGGGAGCCATATCTTCTCTTTTCGATAAAAAACTGAAAAAGGAATGGGCTAAGGGACTGTTAAATAATCCTGGCAGCAGAAATATTGAAAGTGGAGACAAGATACGCATCCTTGAGAAAGATAATTCTCATATCAGTCTGATCTGCCGTTCCGGCGATCCGGTAAAGCATGAAAGCATCATTACATTTTATGCAGATGATCCGCGCATAGATTTCAGGAATACTATCATGCAGAACTTTGATAGTCTGCTGCATTGGTCATTTGCTTTCAATATTGATGCACCTGAAGTATGGCATGAAGAGGTAGGAGCAATCATAAAAGCGAAAACTGCCTCAGCAGGAGGACATTATGCCGACAGGATGGCAAGGTATGATTACCTTTCCCTGAACCATTTTCTTAATATTGGAAACAGCAGCGAATCAATAACTTTATCCAATTCCGATTGCCTTTTTTTCCGGCTGGGAAACAGTACTCCTTCTTTTCTTGATCAGAATTCATCTGTTGTGCATATTCTGGTTGGCGGACAGGTAAATGAGAATCTCGGTATGATAAGGCAGGATGGAGATACCCTGTTCAATCAGTCTTTTTCCCTTTTACCGCATGGCCACAGCTTTAACGCAGGTGAGTCAATGAGATTTTCGCTGGAACATCAGAATCCCCTGGTAGCAGGGAAGGCTGGTTCTTCCGGTGACCTTGATGAAAAAAAATACTCTTTACTGACTACTGACAATAGAGATCTAATATTATGGACAATGAAACCGGGGGAAGATGATGGCGTTGCCATGAGGTTCTGGAATATGGGTGATAATCCTGTTTCATCAGATTTAAGACTTAACATGCCGGTTTTTAAGGCAATGCATTCCTCGCATGTAGAGACCGACATCCGGGAGATACCTGTGAAAGGAAATATAATTACAATTGATCTGAATCAGAAGGAGCTTAAGACATATCGTATTCTGATAAGCAATAAGTAGTTTGCAGATAATAAAACATCTGTATTTCATTCAATCAGGAATAGTAAGAGGACTTCCATAATTATTTTGATAGTAATGAATTATATATTATATTTGTAGTGAAATAAATATTTTATTACTAATAGAATATATGTGAAATGAAATTATCAGATTTGCAGGCTGTTGTTGATGATCAGAAAGAAGGTTTCAGTACCTTTGACCTGGGTATTAAGCGGGAATTGCTTAAGGAGTTACCTGTGACTGATACCCATGCATTGGTGGTATCAGGAATCAGGCGCTGTGGTAAAAGCGTTTTGCTTCATCAGTTTATCAGGAAAGAGATCAGCAAAGTGTTTTACCTTAATTTCGCTGATATAAGGCTTTATGAATTCACAAAGGGTGATTTCACTTTGCTTGATGAAATAGTAAGTAAGAGCAGGAAAAGGATTCTCTTTTTCGACGAAATTCAGTTAGTTAAGGGCTGGGAGTTATATGTACGGCAGAAACTCGATAAAAAACTCAGAGTTCTTATTACCGGTTCAAATGCCCGTATGTTGAGTGTGGAATTAGGGACAAATTTAACCGGAAGACATGTATCAAAAGAACTATTTCCATTCAGTTTCAGGGAATTCTGTTCATTTCACAGGTTGAATAGAAACTATGAAAGTTATAAAACTTTTCTTACTGATGGAGGGTTTCCTGAATTCCTGAAAACAGGAAATCCTGAATTGCTGAGTTTTCTGATTGAAGACATAATCCACCGCGATATTGCAGTCAGGTATGCTATACGTGATATACATGGTTTGAAAAACCTTTGCATATACCTGTTGTCAAATACCTCCAGACTTGTTAGTCCCAGTAAACTTACAGGTATTATTGGCGTAAAATCACCATCAACTGTACTGGAATATATATCTTGCTTTGAGTCGAGCTATCTGCTAAGCCTGGTCTCCAGATTCTCTTATTCCGTGAAGGGACAGATGTTATCCGAAAAGAAAATCTATGTAGTTGATAACGGATTGGTAAATGCAGCTTCTGTTTCAGCCTCAAAGGATATGGGCCGGAAATTTGAAAACGCTGTTTATGGTGACATAAGGAGGAAAACCAGACAAATATGGTACTTCTCTGATGGTATCTCTGAATGCGATTTTATTTATAAGCTCAAAGATAACTACCATGCAATTCAGGTTTGTTACGAAATGAACGGCGACAACCAGGAAAGAGAAATAAACGGACTGCTGGCTGCTCTTAAATTCTTCAGGATCAACAAAGGTATAATACTGACCCTTGGCCAGACAGATAAGATGCTCATTGACGATTATGAAATTGACGTAATTCCTGCTTATAGTTTTAAAATTTAGCCACGAACAAGGTATTCTGTAACAGGTATTGGTATTAATAAATATAAGCAATAAAATATCTTTATGAATAAAGCTGATTTTTTGCTCGAAAAATACAGAATCCGGTCCTCACATGTTGACATGGATGATCTTGTGAAAACTTTCACAGAGGATATGGTTTCCGGCCTCGGGGGCAGGGAAGGAGCTCTCCGGATGATCCCTACCTATATTGAAGCCGAAAATGATTTCCTGACAGATGTGCCTGTACTTGCAATTGATGCCGGCGGCACCAATTTCAGGGCTGCTCTTGTAACTGTTTCAGCATCAGGTAGTTTGGAGGTAAATGATATGGTAAACTACATGATGCCGGGACTTGAAGGTGAGATCAGTGCCAATGAGTTCTTCAGAACAGTTGCAGATTATATAAGACCGCTTGCTGAAAAGGTTGAAAGGATTGGCTTCTGCTTCTCATATCCGACTGAAATACTCCCCGATAAGGACGGACGTCTTATTCAGTTCTGTAAGGAGGTACAGGCACCTGAAGTGCACGGACAGGTGATAGGACGAAAATTGCTGGAAACTTTAGGTACGCCGGAAAAGAAGATTGTATTGCTCAATGACACTGTAGCAACTCTTCTTGCCGGAAAATCTGCATCTGCAGGCCGGCAGTATGATTCATTCATTGGATACATACTCGGAACCGGTACAAATACCTGTTATATTGAACAAAATAGTAACATTCTTAAAAAAAGCGACCTGAAAAAAGATGGAAGCCAGATAATAAATATTGAATCAGGTGATTTCAGAAGACCTCCCCAGGCAGAGCTTGATATTCAGTACTGTAATACAACAACCGACCCCGGAAGTTATAAGTTTGAAAAAATGTTCTCAGGAGGATATTTCGGCGGGCTGACACTATTTTTACTGAAGGCAGCGGCCAGAGAGGGTGTCTTCACACAGGCGACAGCAGAAGCAATAAGCAGGCTGTCTGATTTGCAGACCTGGGATGCCAATTCGTATGTAGCAAGGCAGATCTCGCAGGGACACCCAATTGTTAATGTAGTAAGGGAGTGTAATGATGCTGACAGCTGCAGACATATAATTGAATCACTTATTGACAGGGCCGCCAAACTGGTTGCAGGAAGCATGGCAGCCGTAATTCTAAAGTGCGGAAAGGGAGGGATTCCGGAGAAACCTATACTGATAACTGTCGAGGGAACAACATTCTATAAGCTTCACAATTTCAGATCGCGGTTTGAAACTTACCTTGATGACTTTCTCAAAAGTGACAGGAAAAGGTACTATGAGTTTACAGAGGTAGCTCAGTCAGGACTTGTCGGAGCTGCCCTGGCTGCATTGATTGAATAATTTATAATCCGGTATTCGGATCAGTTTTTACCTGGTTGGCCGGTTTTAAGGTCTTATGTTAGGAGTTACATTTCATATAGACACAAAGTAAGATACAAGGCAATTCTTATATTGCCTTCAATTTTAAACTTTCCGAAACAACATTTGAGTGCTTTTTTAAGAGGTCTGAATTAAAAATTTACAACTGCATCAAGTTTTATATTTCGCCATAACTATAAGTATTTATATATTTATGGCAAAATATAATTATATATTTCGCCATAAGTAATATTTTTATTATATTTGTGGCAGGTTATAATGCTTTTTACTATGAACAGGATTATAGGGAGAATAAACGAACAAGCCGAGTTAAGCAGGTTTGAAAAATCGCCTGTTTCGGAATTTGTTGCAATATATGGCAGGCGCCGTGTGGGAAAAACCTTTTTGGTACGTGAATATTTTGCCAGCAGATTTGATTTTTATCTCACAGGGCTGGCCAATTCCAACACACGTACGCAACTGATTAATTTTCAGCTTGCATTAAGGCAGGGAGGAAATGCTGATGCGCTGGTACCAGAAAATTGGCTCTATGCATTTAACGAATTGAAAAGTCTCCTCGAAAAGTCAAACAGTCAAAAAAAAATCGTATTTCTCGACGAATTGCCCTGGATGGATACACCCAAATCTGATTTTATCAGTGCACTTGAAAATTTCTGGAATAGTTGGGCATCGGCACGCAAAGATATTGTATTGATAGCTTGTGGTTCATCTACATCATGGATGATGAGTAAACTGATCAACAACAAAGGAGGATTGCATAACAGGATTACACAGCGTTTAAAAATTCAGCCTTTTACCCTTTTGGAATGTAAAAATTATTTGTCGGATGCAGGTATTATCTGGGAAAATTATCAAACTACTGAAGCCTACATGGTTTTTGGTGGAATTCCTTATTATTGGAGTTTGCTGAAAAAAGGACTAAGCCTGGCCCATAATATTGATAATTTGTTTTTTAGTGATTCTGGTACCCTGCGCGATGAATTTAGAAATCTATATGCTGCTCTTTTCAAAAACTCCGAAAAATATATTCAAATAGTTGAGATTATTGGAAAAAAAAGCAAAGGATTAACACGGAACGAGATTATAAAGCATGGCTCAGAAAAGAGTGGCGGAGGCTTGTCAAAAATACTTGAAGACCTTGAAAGTTGCGGATTTATAAGAAGTTATCAGTTTATCGACAAAAAGCAAAGAGATAAAATTTATCAATTGACAGACTTTTATACGCTATTTTATTTCAATTTTATTAAAACAAATAATCCAAAGCCACATAATTGCTGGAGTTCAATGATTGACAGTCCTGTTCACAGAACTTGGACCGGATATGCCTTTGAGCGTGTTTGCATGGAACACATCCCTCAAATTAAGCAGCGACTCGGAATATCAGGTGTTCATACCAGATATGCTTCGTGGCGCAGCAGAGAAAGCTTAAATGGGGCACAAGTTGATTTATTGATCGACAGGAATGATTCAGTAATCAATCTTTGCGAGATAAAATATTCAGTTAATCAGTTTGCAATTGATAAAAAATACGCTGAAAGCCTGCGAAATAAAATTGGTACATTTAAACAAGAAACAGAAACACACAAATCGGTTTTTTTAACCTTCATTTCAACTTTTGGATTAAAACAAAATGAATATTCCGGAATGGTTCAAAATGAAGTACTTATGAAAGATTTATTCGTCTGAATTTGCCCGGTTTTAAAAAGAGATGCCAGGTCCAATGCATTATACTGTGTCTTAAATGTGGTTGTCAACAAATAATTAGAACAAAATATGTGAAAACATGAAAATCAGGAGAGATTGTCTGGATGCTCTGGTGCATGTGAAATGATTATTATTGTAAAGAGATTTTTACCAGATACTCATTTTATATATTTGTCTTTATAAATATTATAGAATGAAAATCCTTAAAATATTACTTGTAGTTATTCTTGGAATCGCTATTCTTGCATTTGCAGCCTACAAATTCTTTAAAGCTGAAAAGCAGGAGATTCTTATTACAATGGATGACGGGGTGAAACTAAGTACATCTGTATTTGTCCCCCGTGGAAAAGGACCTTTCCCTGCCGTTCTTGTTCGGACCCCTTATAACAAGTATGGTGAAGAATGGCTTGGACAGGCATTCAATATATTCAGAATTGCCGTTGTACTCCAGGATACAAGGGGGAAATTCAAGTCAGAAGGAGAACCTATGGTACTTCTTGGCCCTGTAGGCGCAACCATTTGGTTCTCATCAACAGCTGAATGCACAGATTTTTATGTTCTTTTGCAGGATGAATTTCCCGATGGCAAAATAATCAATATACAGGAGGGAGGTACAAAGGTTAAATTTTCGAAAAAGGAACCTTTAAAAACAGAAATTTCAGTTTGGGCAACAGGTTATCAGCTGAACCCCGGGCATAAGCTAAGGGTGGTAATAACTTCCTCATGGTTCCCAAGGTTTAACAGAAACCTAAATATTTGTGACCCGGCTGCGGTTGCAACAACAATGGCTGAAGCAAAACAGACAGTTATGTACGGACCTGATACTCCTTCTTCTGTTAATCTTCCTGTTTATATTATTCCACAACAGTGAGAACTTTACATTTTCATTTTCATTAGGCCGGTTTTCGCAATTGTCAGTGGATCTTCTTTCCAGTAATTCTCATTAAAGAGTTCGAGAGACAGAACTTTTTCGCCACCCATAGTTTTAAGACATGAGAGAATATCTTTGATGGGTGCAGCTCCGTCTCCCGGGTAAACCCTGTCGGAATCATTCTGTTCAGTCCTTGGTTTGGTGGAAACAAAATCATTGAAATGGAAGATCTCGATCAGCGATCCGTCAATCATTTTAAGGGTGTCATATGAAGAACCTCCCCTGAACATATGGTAAACATCGGGGAGTATTCTTGCGTTCTTATCTCCTGAGATTGATATGATCATCAGTGCCTGGCCAATGTGCCACAAGACATCAGAAGCTCCCCAGAACTCCAGCTGTGGCATGACACCTGTCTGACGTCCGAGTTGAAGGAGCTCCCTGTAACGTTCGCCTGCCATGAATAGATCGAGCGGCCTATCTCCCTTAACTCCTGCTGCCGGAGCAGCAATCCTTTTACCTCCGATGGAAGCAACCATCTCCATCTCTTCTTTCATCTGCCTGAAACCAGCCTCCTTATCGGCAAGCCAGGGTGCAAAGCCGATTGCATTTTCGACAGTAAGGTTCTTATCAGCAAGGTATTTCTTTAAATCAGAAGCCTTTTTGCCTGAATCGAGGTATTTCTTCAGGTCTCTTATCCAGATCTCGATCCCATCGTATCCTGCTTCAGATGCGATATCAACATACTTAACAATATCGAGAGGATTTTTGCTCACTGTTGAAGTATTCAGGCAGAATCTGAAATTGGTTTCAGGGTAATTAGCCTCAGAAATGCTTTTTTCCGGCATAAAGGCTGCGATACCAGCCAGCCCGGCAATTGATATGAATTCTTTTCTTGTTTTCATACATTATTTATTTTCTCATAAAGGCACAAAGGCACAAAGGCACAAAGGCACAAAGGCACAAAGGCACAAAGGCACAAGGGTACATCTGCGCTAAGGTTACATTTTTGGATCCCCTCCCGGGAGGGGTTGGGGGTGGGTTGAAACATAATTGTCCAATGGTTCAAAAGTATACAGATAATTTGAATTCTTATTTCAATCTTGAAGCCCGGACAGCAATATAAGGCTTTCCAGGAAGAGGGATCTCTGTCAGTCCGCTGAATTCTCCTACAACCGGGGTAATTGTCATATTCCACGCATCTATGACCTCCAGTCTGAACTTAATATCCACTGGCAGATAGAGTCTGGCCTTTGCCTGCTGGCTGTTTCCGTAATAGTGCAGGTAGAAATCGTTATCCTTTATCAGGTATGTCTCTTTATTCCATATATTATGAAAAGGGTATACTCCCTCAACCGGTGTTTCTGTCATGACCTTATGAAGAAAACCAATCCTTTCAGAGCTTTTGCCATACAAGGTGCCTCCTTTCGACCACCAAAGGATATTCTGAGGATGAATATAGGTCTCACCATGAGTACAATATGCCCCGCGGCAATAAGCTATCCAGAACCTGTTCATCATTTCCTCCGGAGTAAGATTACCCCAGTCGTTCGGCACATTTCCCTCATATACGCATTCGTCTATAATAACCGGTTTTTTGTATAATTCGCGCCAGTCCTGAATGTCCTGAAGATAGGCAGTTTGTATGCTTAGATGAGTAATCCAAGGATTTGAATGATTATACCATGCCATGCCGTTATGGATGCTGCAAAGATGCCTGTAGGGATCGTATGTCTGAATTATCCTGAAGTATTTTTCCCATTCTTCATCTGTTTTTTTCAGGATGTCGTATTCATTTGCCATCGACCACCATACATTCCTGACAGATGCTATTCTGGCAATCAGGTAGCGCAGATAAAACGAAGCCTGTTCCGGGTTCATCTTATCCAGGTTCCAGTGGCCATTATCATATGGATGGAAAAGGATTACATCAGCCTCAATTCCAAGCTTTTGCAATTCAATGATCTTCTGTTCAAAGTTCCTGAAGAATTCCGGATTTGGTCTGTAAAAATCCCAGCCTTTCTCTTTTGATCCTTCAAAAGGGTAGAAGGGAGGTTCATTATTTATATAAACATCGTAATCCTTTGGCATTACAGTCATCCTTATCTTGTTGAATTTTGTCTTTGCCAGAGATTCAAGTGTTTGTTTAACAAGTTCTTCCGGCTGATGAACCCATGCATAGCAAGTTGTGCCAACCGGATAATAGGGTGTTCCGTCAGCATAGCCGAAATCATATACATTCCTGACTTTTACCGGTCCATGATTATTTCCGGAGTCGACTGTACATGTAAAACTACCTTTCTTTTTATCTAGTTCTTTAATATTGCTTTTTGTTTTATATGTCCATTCTCCTGGTTCATCTGGCATAAATCTTATTTTATATACACCACCACCATCATAAAAACCCTCACAGATAAGGCTTCTGTTTATAAGCTTAAATTCAGCCGATAGTGTTACTTCTCTGAATGGATTACCTGATGCAGGACCTTTTAATTCTATTTCGAATACAGAATACTGCTCAGTATTAGCTGCATTTAATGCATTCCCGAAAAGGATAAAAGCAATAAGTATACATATTCTTGTACTGTTCATATCTGATATTTATTCTGTTGACTCTTTGTAAGAAACAAGTATAATTCCTTTTTCATTAATAGCCTTTTTTACTTCATCGCTGGTAAAAACCTTTGTAACAGCATCCCTGTCTGTTGCCACATTCTCATAACCAGTATGCCAGATAGCTCTCATCTCAGGGGTATCAAGCCCCGGATGATCGACAAAAATATAATTGCCCGGCTTAACTGCCTTAATGGTTTTAACTGTGGAAGCTATCCTTGTTTCAGCAGTAGTATCCTCTTTCTTCCATAATGGAAGATATTTATAACTTTCTTTAAAAGGTTTGGTCTTCAGTTTATATTCTTCAGCAAGTTTATTTACGAGTTTTGCTATTTCAGGAGCACAGCTTTCACAACCCATATGGCAGTTGACATGGCTGACATGCGGTACATACCGTTTTGCCATTTCAATCTGTGCCCGGAATTCCTTTTCAATTTCTTCAATCTTCCATTGTGCCTCTTTTAGCGATGTCCCTTTTGGGAAATCGCTCCTTGGCCATATCATGGGGAAAAAATATCCGTCCTGGTCGACAAGGCTGGGACAGCAGGTGAGAGGTCGCCATTTTATGTCGTTCCATTCACTTGTAATTACAAGATGAACTCCCACATCAAGTCCGGGATTTTCATTCAGCAATCTTACAGCTTCAGGGAACCATGGCCCTGGTACCATAAGCTCCACAGACCTCATTATCCCGTTTTTATACGATTCAATGCATGCCACATTGGCAGTGTGGGAAGAACCGATATCATCGCCACGGATAAGAATCTTGATTTCGCCGGAAGGCTGACAGTTTATGTAATTGCTGACAATCAAAAGCAGGATTAAAATGAGTTTAGTTTTCATATTTATGATTATTGATTTAAACGCTTTTGTTCCCGGCATTGTATGAATAATCATATGCCACCTGGTTTCCATCATTGCCATAACCAATGTTGACAAATGTTTCTGTGATTCCTGCAAAATACCATCTGGGTGATATCTCCACTTCCTGAAACATGATTCCCTTGTCAACAACTCCTGCAAGTCCCTCTGTCATAGCAATAACAATTGCTGTGATTTTCCGGATAGAAATAAACCTGCCAGTAAGCAGACCGATAAAATAATTCTGTTCATAATGAGATTTTTTGTTTCCCGGCTTTGATGCTTATTTTTTTTGAATTCCAGATAAAATCCCCGTTCATTCCCGGTGGAAGAGTTAATTCGCCTTCAATGCCTGATCCTTTTTTTACCAGGCTGATTGAAATATTACCAAGATGATGCGGATAAGTTGCATCAATTTTTGTGAGTTCCCCTAATGAGGGTGCAATTTCAATTTTACGGTGACCTGGGGTAACAGGCCGGATTCCGCATACAGTTCTGAAAAAGTAATAGTTGGGAGAGCTGCTCCATGGATGACATTCCGATCTCTGGTTTTCTTCTCCCCATTCAAGCGGAACCTCCACAAAAGTTGTAAGACCTCTCTCCTTCATCAGTCTCCATTCTGAAAGTTCCTGAGAGTAGTATTCCTGCAGACCTGTCTTATTCATTGCCTCAAAAAGATAAACGTGCAAAAACAGGTCAACCTGTCCAAACCAGTCTTTTGGTTCAAGCAATCCGGTCATAAGTTTTCTGGCATCTTCTCCCTTAACAGCCTCTGCAAGTACGGCCATTATATTTGTGATCTGGCTTACCTCTTTATTGTCGATTGATTCGGTGTAAAAGCCTTCAGAGTTTTTACATAATTTATTTACTGCTGCACAGATCTCATCAGCTCTTTCTGAATAGGCTCCGGCAACTTCATTTTTACCCGTGAACCTGAATATATCTGCAGCATGCCGCAGAGTATATGCATAATGAAGCGTATAGAGAGTGTTGTTCCCTTTATAAACATCAGGTGGTTCACCGTTCTTATAATGCCTTGGCCAGGCAAGGGCGCCCCACCAGTCAATCTTTCCGAGCATCCCATTCTCCTGCAGCTTTCTTTCATACCAGTCAAGCACATTTGTTATACCCAACTCGAATCCTGAAATAAACTCCCTATCATCATTCCACATCATATAATCATGAACCTGGTCGATCCATATAAGTGAATAGGAGGGAATAATCAGGTGGAAGGGATTTGGGTAGCAGGCATAGGTCAGACCCTCGGGAATTCTCGACTGGTCAAACTGAATCAGGGAATTGCGTGTAAGCCTGTCATCTCCTGAAAGAGTCATAAGAGTCAGATTATGTACCCTTGAATCGCCGGTGTACTGCATCTGTTCATATGCTGCATCTGAGAGAAGGTAATCCTGTGCGCAGATGCTTACTGTCCGCCAGCCTGCTTCCATTATCCAGTCAATATCAGGATCGCTGGTTTTAAAATCAGCCCTCAGTTCAAGTGGTGATCTGCATTCAACATTGTAATATGAGTTAATAGTCAGAGGTTTATCTTTGGTTTCTATGTCGAGCTGAATATACCTGAAAGCCCTGATATAAGTAGGTTTGAACAACCTGTTTTGTCCTCCGTCAGGAATGAAGATATCCTTGATACCCACCATCTTTTTACCTTCAATATCATTCCGGTTTCCCTTGGGTGATTTGTTTTCAATAATCATGTTTTCGGCATACATTGCCCTTATCAATGAGTTTTTACCACCGCTGACAATCATTTCAGGATATCCCATGGTTTCAACCGCATTGTCAATCAGAATAGTTACCTTCTTTCCCGGCGGGATTATGAGGGCACCCTTGTCCTTAATAAAACTGTCACTCAGATTAATGCCATCCATCCTTCTTACTGAGGTAAAGAGAATTTTCTTTTCACTCAGGATCGGAGTTCTTCTTGGAATAAGCATTTTCCCCCCGTTGTACAGAATTCCACCCGCATACTGACTGTCCCTTCCTCCTGATATGTCACACCATTTTGCAGGTACCCATGAACTGTCATCATAGTCAGTCTTTTCCCAACCCCATGGGTAGAGTTCTGCTCTTACACTGTCTGTCGGATTGCCAACATAGAGACCAAAGTCAATTGTGCTCCGGTCAGTCATCCATTCAATATTCTTTGCATTTATAGCTGTATTATGATAGCATTTCCAGCTGCTGCCCGATGTATTAACCATTTTTTCATTGTCTGTGTCACCCTGCATAATAATGGATGTCATCTGGGAGAAGAATGTAAAGGATCTTTTCGGTCCCCAGTTTACCACTTCTGCTGAAACAGAATTCTTCCCGCTTTTAAGATATGGTGCAATATCAACGGTTTCATAAAACCAGTGAGACAGATCTCCGCGTGCCGGCCCGCGAAGAACATATGTTCCGTTGACAAAAAGCCTGTAATGGTTATCTGCAGAAAGATGTATAACGAAGCTATCCGGTTCCGAAGGCAGGTCAAAGGTCTTACGGAACAGTATAACAGCATGTTGCTGTGGCTGCACTGAAGGATGCATGATCCAGTGAGCTTTCCATTCGGTTCCGGATGAGAAAGAGAGAATTGTTGTGAAAAACAATGAAAACAGAAAAAGCAGAATTTTTAATGGTTTCATAATGAATCAGATATAACTGTGGCGGCATTAAAAAATTATTTGAGTATCGGCAATCATAAACAATTTTCCTGATATGTTTTGGAGATTCCTCACTTCGTTCGGAATGACAAGCCATTAGTATGGAGGGGGGTATGAAAAACGGCGATTCGTCTTCATACTTTAAAAGTTTTATTGAATATTGCACGAATCGCCGCTTTTCACCCCAACAACCTCAAATGAATCTGTCATTCCGAACGAAGTGAGGAATCTCCAGCCAAATATCACCAAATATTTTATGTTAATCATTCCCGACACTCATAAAAAATTATTAGTAATTTACAGAAATTATTTTCTAATCATATCCAATTCCTTTAAAAAAAACAGGGCATATGTTATCATTAAAACATTTCAGGCATGTACTTATAACTATAGTATGTTTGGAGTGTAATTGGTTTCAGGATTAACAGAAAATGATCCATGAACCGGTTGAATTTTTATTAAAGGAATTCAGACAGCAAGATTATAGCCAGAATTGCCAACAGGAAGATATAGGTATAGGGACTGGCAAAATTAAGTGTCCAGCCCAGGGAAGGATCTCTCTTAGGTACGATTATCCTGTGATCATTACGATTGAAGTAAAAAATCCATTTGTAGTTATTGGGATTCTTATTCATCGTATTCTCTATCTCTTTTCCTGTTTTTGATTTTATTGTCTATTGTCTTGCGGTCATGCAGTCTTGCGGTCTCCCAGTCACCCCGTCTCCCAGTCTCCCAGTCTCCCCATCTCCCCCTCACTTAACAAGGAACGGAAGATTGGCTGTGGAGAAATGTCCCATATTATCGTATGCGTAAACAAACAACCTGTATGCTCCGGGTTCAGAGGGTGATTTGAAAGTAATACCTTGTCCGTTCCCGGAAACCAGTCCCGGTACAGGTTTTGGTGCGACTTCCCCCTGACCGGCATATGATGCGTATTTTGCTTCGGGTTTGATCTCCCAGCTGAAAGATATTTTATCCTTATCCGGATCTGATGAAGTTACAACAGCGGAATGGCTGCTGCCGGGTGTGAAGATGATATCCTGGTAACGGACATAATTATCAATATTCAGAGAGTCAACTATCGGTGCCTCATTATCTTTCATCAGGCCTGTCCACATCCTGTGCATAACACCCACCAGGGGTGACTCGAGTCCTGTTGAATCAAACATGCAGAACCAGGTATGCGTTGTCTCCTGTTTAAATCCTGACCAGTAAAAAACGTATGAGCCAAGGCAACTCCTGTTTCTTGTACTCATGGCCCTCAGGTACTTGTTTTCATAACAATCATATTTCTCCCTTCCTGTCTGTTCATAAGGTGCCTTCCAGGAGGTCTTTTTTACTTCCCAGTAGCCATCTGGTCCCCATTCGGCAATCACATATGGCTTTGTCCAGCCATACTTCCTGAGGGTATCGCCTATGGTGTAAATATCACCGTATGAGTTTATTCCAAGAAGATCCAGATCAGGGCATCTTTTAACGATATCTGCAACCTTGTACATCCTGCTCGTTCCTATTACAGTCATGACAGGGTGTCCCTTATCTATTTTCTTTATTTCAATTGCAGCTGTATTGACAGCGTCCCATACTTTCGGATTGAATTCATTATTCGGTGGAATAAAATCAAGCTCATTACCTACTGACCACATCAGAACTGCAGGATGATCTTTTGTCTTCGTTACAATCTCTTTTATTCTGTCTGTTTGTTTTGTTACAGCTTCTGTATTGTTGTAGTCAAAGCCATACCGTTCAGCATTTGCAGGAAGGTTTACAAGGACATTCAACCCGAGCTGGTGAGCTTTGTCGAGGCCCTCTTTCCTCGATCCCATACGGATTGAATTGCCGCCATAAAACTGCACTTTCTCAAGGTAAGTGTCACCGACAACTCCTTTTACATAGAAGGGTTTTCCGTTAACCTCAAGACTGTAGGAATTGTTTTCCTGAATTATTTTTACAACGCTTGGCTGTCCGAATGCTGAACTAAAGATAATTGCTGCAATAATTATAAAAAATAGTCTTTTCATTGTCATCCTTTAACTTATTATCTTTTGTTTTAACATCCCCCTGGCCCCCTTCGAAGGGGGAATCAACCAAAGTCCATCTTAGTCTTTGCACCACTGTGCCACTCAATCTCCCCCTCTCCCAGTCTCCAAGTCTCCCCCTCACGCATACCACTGTCTTTCTCGTTTCAAATCACTCTTCAGTATATCGCATGCGATATTGACATCTTCCACCATCTGAAAATCATACATTCCTGCACAAATAAAATCAGCGCCGTTTTCGAATGCATATCGGAATCCGTCCTTGGGAAGTATCCCTCCTGCAGCCATTACCTTGAATGCTATCAGAGGTTGGGGTAGTGTCTTCATATATGCAATTGTATCAGCAGGAGTGCTGTCAAACATATTGTCATGCCACACAGGATGACCTGCGGACCAGTAGTTATGATGGTGCATTGTTTTCATCCAGAAATCAGGCACAAATCCTGTATTGACGCAAGCCTTTATGGTTTCGATTTTGTGTGCTCCGATGCCGGTAATAAGTCCGTTTTGTCTTATATAATCAAGAACTTTGGCAATTACCTCAGGCTGGCCATTGCCCATGTAATAATCTGCTGTTTCACCCTGGATATAGCAGGCAACAGCTCCGGTATCAATAGCCCTTTTTATCTTATCGAGATATTCGTTGAAAGGCATTGGGGAGGCTCCCTTATCGCTGTAATTGAGACCGGCACAATCAGTGATGAACTGAATTTTCCCAATCCCTCTTTTCCAGTATTCGTCAATAAGTGAGCATAATATGGGATTTGTCAGAAGTGTGTTTATTCCGCATTTCTCTGCAAGCAGCAGGGTCGCAAATATCTTTTCCTTCTGGTGGTAAGCCTTCACCAGTTGTGACACATATATAAGGTCACGTGAATGGGCCCATCCTGAAAGAAGGTTTCCTCCCAGAATTATCCTGCTGAATTCAGTATTCTTAATTCTGGCATGCGGTACCTGACCCTTAAGCTCTTTAAGGCTTGCATTGTTAAACGTTTTTGCACTGGCTCCGGTTACTGCATCCACAAGGTTCTTCTCCTCATATGATTCCCATTGTTTCTGTTTCAACAGGGCATATCCGAAGACACCCAATACCGGAAGTGATGATAATCCCCTGATGACTGCCCTGCGGTCGAGTTTGTTGCTTTCGGCAACTTCTGTATTTTCATCTTCAGGCTTTTCGTTATCAGGTTCAGGTGAAGGTTTTTTTGTCTTTTCTCTGCTGAAGAAAATTTCTATCCCCAGTATCTTTCCTGTCGGAAACAGACTAATAATGAGCAGACCGAACAGTTCAACAAGGTTTTTATCAACAATCAGGTAATTTCCTTCACGGGGTAATCCGAAATCCATCGCTGTCAGGGGTGGGTTTGCCAGCCAGAATAATGCCAGCAGTGCCATTCCGGCAATGGATATAATCCTGTCAAACAGCCCTATAAAGAGAGCCAGCCCGATAATTATCAGGCCCCAGATAACCAAAAAATCAGCAACTGCCAGAACTCCGGGGTTCTCTGCAATCCAATGAAAGAAATCCCTGAAGATCCAGTTTGACAGGAGCAGGAAGTCGGCAGATGACCATGATGGAGAGAACAGTTTTGAAATCCCTTCAAAAAGGAAATGCCATCCTATGACGATTCGTAAAATAACTATGGCATAGAGCCTTATTCCTTTAAGTTGATGATTTTTAGTGGACATATCTGTAATTGTTTTGGGATAAAACTATAAAAGAATTTTTAAAGGTATTACTTATATGTATATTTTATTTGTACCTCCCGGCGCTTAATTAACTTTTTAACTCCCTGATTTTTTATGCTGCTCCATGTCAATAATGTGTTATTTTATGATATTAATGTATTATCTTGTTACTATTCTCTGATATATCTTTAGTTTACTGTTAAATTTATAACAGAGCATTAGATTTATTACATCATGAATTGCCTTGTATAATCAATAAAATATCAGTCAAATGAAAAAAATATGTTTAAGAATGCCAGGATTTCTAATGGTTCTGATGATTATGACCATTACAATAGAATCATATTCACAGACTAAGAAATCAACTGCCAGGGAGTACAAGCAGGTCTACACAAGCTATCCTTATTCAGATCCAAGTCCTGTACCTCTTTTAACTTCACTTTATCCATATTTCAGGTATGACGGATTTACAGATAAGCCGGTTCAGAAGGAGTGGAAGGTAGTGGAACTTGAGAATGATTATATCAAAGTCCTTATATTCCCTGA
>CALMJY010000291.1 GCA_937864815.1 uncultured Bacteroidota bacterium | reverse complement strand
GTCCTACAATCCTGCATTTCTTAAAACTTATTTTTCCGGTTTTATTCAGCTTTATAAGATGATGAAACGTACCGACGGAAGTTTCTCCTGCAGGGAAACACAGTAAGGCATCTGGTTTTGATAAAATTATTTCTGCAATCTGTACGGCAGTTTTGATTGACAGTTCAGCGTAATTCTCATAAACAATTTGTTTCATATTGTCAGATTTTCATTTCGCCCCATCCTTTTCTGTATTCTCTTTTTACAAACTGGTTTGCCGCTTCGAAATTGGTTATTCTCATATTTTCCCCATCCCATTTGAAGCTCTTATAGCGGTCCGGGAAAACAAATCCTTCCATTTCACCATATACCGGATCATCATCTTTTTAATCTGTCACCTTAATCCCATTCGGTAAATATTCAAAGAAAAGAGATTGCATAGAAAATCAGGAATACTAGAATAACAATGCAGTTATTTCGCTTCATTGGATGTAACGGAATCAGGTAAAGGTGTTTTCCTGACCCCAATGTACATCAAAATCTTTAAAATCAATACAAAAGGCCAGGCTAAATCAACAGCCTGACCCTTAAGAAAAATCCTTTATTGACAGAAAGAAATACCTAAAGAGTCTTTTTAACCTCTACTTCCTGGTATCCTTCAACTACATCACCTACCTTGATATCGTTGAAATTAAGGATGTTAAGACCACATTCATAACCGCCAACAACCTCCTTAACGTCATCCTTGAAGCGCTTCAAAGATCCAAGCTCACCGGTATAAATTACAATTCCATCACGTATAACCCTTACCCTTGTGTTCCTGGTAATTTTTCCCTCTTTAACGTAACATCCTGCAACTGTTCCCACCTTTGTAACTTTGAATACTTCACGGATTTCAAGTGTTGCAACAATCTCTTCCTTCATCTCAGGCATCAGCATACCTTCCATAGCAGCCTTTATTTCTTCTATGGCATTATAGATAATGGAATAGAGTCTTATATCAATCTCTTCCTTTTCAGCCAGTTTCCTGGCGCTCAGTGAAGGTCTTACCTGGAACCCGACAATAATTGCATTCGATGCTGCTGCCAGCAGAACATCAGACTCTGATATCTGACCGACTGCTTTATGAATAATATTAAGTTGTATCTGGGGGGTTGACAGTTTGATAAGTGAATCACTTAGTGCTTCAACCGACCCGTCAACATCTCCTTTAACAATTATATTAAGCTCCTGGAAGTTGCCGATAGCAATTCTCCGTCCAATCTCATCAAGAGTAATATGTTTCTGGGTACGCAGTCCCTGTTCCCTCTGGAGCTGAGCTCTTTTTGTAGCTATATCCTTGGCTTCACGGTCACTTTCCATAATGTTGAATTTATCACCGGCCTGTGGTGCTCCGTTAAGACCAAGAATAAGTGCCGGTGTTGCAGGACCAACTTCATCAACTTTGTATCCGCGTTCGTTATACATAGCTTTAATATGCCCGAAGCAGCTTCCTGCAAGCATTATGTCTCCAATTCTCAGAGTTCCTGCTTTTACAAGCACCGTGGCAGTGAATCCCCTTCCCTTGTCGAGTGAAGATTCAATGACAGTACCAAGAGCTGGTTTATCAGGATTTGCTTTCAGATCAAGCATTTCTGCTTCAAGCAGAACCTTATCAAGAAGCAGGTCAATATTTAAACCTGTTTTGGCAGATATTTCCTGTGACTGGTATTTTCCACCCCAGTCCTCAACAAGATAATTCATGGATGCAAGAGCTTCCTTGATTTTATCAGGATTTGCTGTTGGTTTATCAATCTTGTTAATAGCAAAGACAATTGGAACACCGGCAGCCGAGGCATGATTGATTGCTTCCCTTGTCTGTGGCATAACACCGTCGTCAGCGGCTACAACAATAATAGCTATATCAGTAATCTGCGCACCTCGTGCACGCATTGCTGTAAATGCTTCGTGACCAGGGGTGTCGAGGAATGTGATTTGTCTTCCATCTTCAAGTATTACACCATAAGCACCTATATGCTGTGTAATTCCCCCGGCTTCACCGGCAATTACGTTTGTATTTCTGATATAGTCAAGAAGTTTTGTTTTACCATGATCGACATGTCCCATTACTGTAACAATCGGAGGTCTAGGCAACAGATCTTCTTCCTCATCTTCAACTTCTTTTACAGCTTCCTGCAGTTCGGCACTTACAAATTCAACCTTAAAGCCGAACTCATCAGCAAGAATAGCCATAGTTTCAGCGTCAAGCCTCTGGTTAATTGAAACGAAAAGTCCGAGGCTCATGCATGTTGAAATAATGTCTGTTACCGGAATATTCATCATTGAAGCAAGTTCATTGACGGAAACGAATTCCGTAACCTTAAGGATATTCTTTTCCTGTTCAATTCTGTCAACCTCTTCCTGCTGTTTAATGCTTATGGCTTCCCTTTTATCCCTCCTGTAACGAGCTCCCTTTGATTTTCCTTTTGTTGTGAGCCTTGCAAGAGTCTCCTTGATCTGTTTCTGAACCTCTTCTTCATTTACTTCAGCCCTCACAGGTCTCTTTTTGACAATACTCTTTCTGGGACTGAACTTATCTTTTTTATCAGCCGGATCCTGAGTTGAGAGTGGAACGACCTCCTTATCTTTCTGAATTCTTTTTCTCTTTTTCTTTTTTCTGAAGTCATCGCCTTCAACTTTAACAGGCTGATATGGAGCCGGTTTCTTCTTCTCTTCAACAGGAAGATCGATTTTCCCGACTACCCTGGGGCCTGAAAGCTTTTTAAAATCAGTTTTGTATAACGCAATAACATCTTCCTCCTTTTCAGGAATATTGAATCTGTCAATAGCTTCATCATCCAGGATGGATTCGGCAATTTCCTCTTCAAGTTCTTCCACAGGCTCAGAAACTTTCTTCCCTACAGATTTCTTTTCAGTAGCCTCCTCTTTAGCCTGTTTTGACTTTTTCTCCTCTTTTTTATCGGGTTTACTCTCTTTGGTAACAGTTTCCAGATCGATTTTACCGACAATATGAAGATCAATATTGGCTTTGATTATCTCTTTCTCAACAGGTTCAGGTTCAACTGTTTTTTTCTTCTTTTGAGCAGGTGCAGTTGTTTTTTTCGGAGTCTCAGCCTGTGGAGCAGCAATTTTTGGTTCTGGCTCTTCTTTTTTCGCAGCCGGTTTTGGTTTCAGGGTCTTATCAAGGTCAATTTTACCAACAAGCTTGATATCAGGCTTTTTAATATCAGACTTAAGATCAATTATTGGTTTTGAAACAGTAGAGTCCTTGACAAGGATGTCCTGATCCTTTTCTGAATCTTCACTTTCCTGTTTCTCAGATACATCATCTATTGAAACAGATTCCTTTTTCTTATGAAGGTCTTTAAAGACAAGCTTTTCAGATTCCTTCTTGGCGCTGATATCGGTGCTGTATTCCTTGACAAGCAGGATATAGGCTTCATTCGGCAGTTTGGTATTCGGATTAGGATCAAGGTCGAAGCCCTTTTTATGAAGGAATTCCACAATAGTGGATATCCCCACATTGAATTCGCGGGCTGCTTTACTTAATCTCGTTGCCTTTACATCATCAGTCATAAAAATTCCTTGCCTTTATTAAAACTTCAAAATAGATCAGGTGATACTTAATATTTCAATATTATTCAAATTCGGCACGAAGGATATTGATTACCTCCCTGACAGTTTCCTCCTCAAGGTCAGTTCTCTTAACAAGGTCGCTGATTGACAGGTTCAGTACACTTCTTGCTGTATCGCATCCGATTGATTTCAGCTCCTCGATGATCCATGCTTCAATCTCATCCTTGAATTCTTCAAGGTTGACATCTTCCTCATCCTCACCGCCCGGCTCCCTGTATACATCAATTTCATAACCGGTCAGCTGACTTGCAAGTTTGATATTCAGACCGCCCTTTCCGATTGCAAGAGACACCTCATTCGGTTTAAGATAAATCTCAGCTCTCTTTGTCTCTTCGTCAAGTTTTATTGATGTGATTTTGGCAGGACTGAGTGCTCTCTGGATAAAGAGCTGATTGTTTGCTGTATAGTTGATTACATCAATGTTCTCATTACGTAATTCACGTACGATTCCATGTATTCTTGATCCCTTCATACCTACACAGGCGCCGACCGGATCTATTCTTTCATCATATGATTCGACTGCAACTTTTGCACGTTCCCCCGGTACCCTTACAATTTTTTTGATAGTTATAAGTCCATCGAAAATCTCAGGAACTTCAAGCTCGAACAATCTTTCAAGGAAGACTGGTGATGTGCGGCTCAGGATAATAAACGGGGTATTGTTTCTCATCTCAACCTTTATTACAACCGCCCTTATTGTGTCGCCTTTTCGGAAGTGGTCAGAAGGTATCTGTTCACTTTTGGGAATTATAAGTTCGTTACTGTCGTCATCAAGTACCAGTATCTCTCTTTTCCATACCTGGTAAACCTCACCGGTAACTATTTCGCCAATCCTGTCCTTGTACTTGATATAAATATTGTTTTTTTCAAGGTCAAGTATTCTTGCAGTCAGGTTTTGCCTGAGCGAAAGGATTGCCCTTCTGCCAAAGTCAAGGAATTTCACCTCATCAGATACTTCTTCCCCGATCTCGTAATCCTCATCAATCTCTTTTGCTTTTGATAATGGGATCTGCACTACAGGATCAGTAAGTTCATCATCGGCCACCACAACCCTGTTCCTCCATATCTCAAAGTCCCCCTTGTCGATATTAACAATTATATCGAAATTATCAGCTGAACCATACTTCTTTGCAAGCATACTCCTGAATACATCCTCCAGAACACTCATCATTGTTGGCCTGTCAATGTTCTTCAATTCCTTGAATTCCGAGAAAGTGTCGATCAAATTAACGTTTTCCATTTGGCGTAAACCTCTATATATTATTTAATTGTTAAAATTACTCTTGTAGTTTTTACCTGGTCAAAATTAAAGGATACCTCTTTTATTTCCCTGGCTTTGCCTTTAACCTTTACTTCAGCCTCAAGCTCAAATCCTCCCACAGTGACGTTTTTAAGTATTCCTGCATATTTGATTCCGTCATTATCTGTTACCTCGACTTTTTTACCTGTATTCTTAAGGTATTGCTCAATTACCAGAAAGGGCATATCAAGGCCGGGGGAAGATACCTGCAGTTCATAATCCTCTTCATCCCTGTTGAGGTTATTCTCAATATGACGGTGAATTGAAACACATTCATCAATAGTAATTCCTTCTTTCCTGTCAGCAAGTACAGAAATCCTGTTTCCGTTGCCTGTCTTTACTGAAACAAGAAAGAGCCCGGTCCCTTTTATGAACTCCTTTACTATCTCCTCTATCTTATTCTTTTCAATCATTTTAAACCGATAATAAAATAGGGGACTCTGGTCCCCTAGGTCTCAATTCCCCTCATTTCGCATGCAAAATTACAACTTCTTTTGGAATTAGCAAAATCTAAAACGAATTATTAATCACAGGATAACTTAGTTGCAGGCTTTTTCTTTAATAATTTTTCTGATATTTGGTTTTTCAGCATCAGCGTTTATCTGCGAAATCTGCGGGAGATAATTATTTTTTTTCCCGCAGATCTCGCAGATTTACACAGATTATTAATGTGAATCAGATTTATTAATGAAGGAAATATATCTGCCGGAGGAGCGTAGTTTATTGTCAAACTGTAGTTTGTGCCCAAGGGGATGCAGGGTTGACAGGTTTGCAGGCGGGGATGGCTATTGTGGTGCCGATACCGGGATGAATATAGCTTCAATATGTATACACAGGGGAGAGGAACCGGTTATCAGTGGTCCGGCAGGCATCTGTAACATCTTTTTCTCGGGATGTAACCTTCATTGTATTTTTTGTCAGAACCATGAGATCTCAAGGCCTGATAACCTTTATAAAGGCAGTTTTTTTTCATTCGAAGAAGCAATTGAGAGTGTTGAAAAAATACTCTCAACAGGCATCAATTCCCTTGGCTTTGTTTCTCCATCCCATGTTATCCCGCAAATGAAAGCGATAATCAGAGGATTACATGAAAAAGATCTGAGGCCAGTTTTGGTATACAATACAAATGGCTATGATAAACCTGATGTGATTGACAGCCTGGAAGGACTTATTGATGTTTATTTACCCGACTTTAAATATGCAACGAATGAAATTGCCGGAAAGTTTTCAGATGCAACAGATTATCCTGCAGTGGCAATAAAAGCACTGAAAAGAATGTATTATCAGAAGGGATCAAAGCTGCTTACCGGTAATGACGGAAGAGCTGTGAACGGATTACTTATAAGGCATCTGGTGTTGCCGGGACATGCAGAAGAGAGTAAAAAGGTACTTCGCATTATTGCTGAAGAACTCTCAACCGGAGTTCATATTTCATTGATGTCCCAATATCATCCTTCTCCCGGCGTACTTAAACATTCAGATCTTGGCCGTTCCCTTTATTTCTCTGAATATTCCGAAGTCGCTGAAGAGATGCAAAGACTTGGATTCAGGAATGGCTGGTTACAGGAAATGGATAGTAATATTAATTACCGGCCTGATTTTTCTAAAGAGCATCCGTTTGAGTAAGGACCTGAGTCTCTGAACTGCAATAATATTCTTTATAATTATTGTAACATAAAACTTTCAGTCTGTATCGTTACTTTCCACTCATTTTAATTTCTCACGTTTTCGCGGGACAAGCTCCCCACAGGGAGAAAGTTGGGAAAGGGGTAATTGGATATTAAACCTTATCCCTCGTGAGAGCGTTGTTTATTGTACGATAGATATTTAACGGATTTTCATTTTTCAGTTCATCCGGCAGCATCTCATCAGGCCAGTTTTGAAAGGCCAGTGGTCTTACAAAACGTTTGATTGCATCTCCCCCGACCGAAGAAAAACGGCCATCGGTTGTTGCCGGAAACGGGCCGCCATGCTGCATACTCAAACAGACCTCAACACCGGTGGGTACGCCGTTTACTATAAACCGGCCGCACAACAATTTAATATCCTCAATCAAATCGCCATGCATTTTCATATCATCTGCAGTAGCCATCATAGTACATGTCAGCTGGCCTTCCATGTACCTGGCAATCAATGAATACTCATCAACAGATTTGCACTGAACAACAAGCGAATATGGTCCAAATATCTCTTCATGCAATTTCGGATTTTTTAAAAACTCCTCCGAAGAGACAGTTGCTATGGTGGGGATACCACAAATATCACATTTCTCCATTTCCGAAACTGCCAAAACAGAAACCCCTTTTTCAAGCAGAATCCTTTCGAGAAGATTTGTAAATGAAGCGGCAATCTTTTTATGAAGCATTTTTGCGGGGGCAATTTTCCTGATTTCCTCACCCAGTGACGACAGAAAAATATCCAGATCCCTGCCTTCAGTCCCGATGATAATTCCCGGATTTGTACAGAACTGACCAACCCCAAGCGTTATTGAGGCGGCATACATTTTTGCTGTTTCAACGGCTGACTCCTTAATCTTTCCCGGCATCAGGAATACCGGATTTACACTTCCCATTTCAGCAAAAACAGGAATCGGATCCTTACACTCATTTCCCCATTTCAGCAGAAGCGTCCCAACTTCAACTGATCCTGTAAAGCCAACGGCTTTTGTATATGGATGCTTAACAAGCGCTTCTCCCACGTAATGAGATGGGAAATATACATGTGAAAAGATGCCCTCCGGCATTTTCATTCTGCCGGCTGCCTTTTTAATAATATCAGAAACCATTTCTGAAGTTTTAAGATGGCCAGAATGAGCTTTTACCACCACCGGACAGCCTGCAGCCAGGGCACTTGCAGTGTCTCCCCCTGCAGTTGAGTATGCAAACGGGAAATTACTTGGACCAAATACTACAACAGGGCCAAGCGGAACATTCATCTTTCGTATATCCGGTTTCGGGGGAACACGGTCAGAAATTGCAGTATCTATCCTGGCATCAAGCCAGGTTCCGTTTTCACAATGATCGGCATAGCTGCGAAGCTGAAAAATTGTTCTTCCTTTTTCATTCTTTAACCTGGCCTCAGGCAGATTGGTTTCTGCCATGCAGGTTTTTATGAGTTCATCACCCGAATTCTCAAGTTCATCGGCAATAGCATAAAGAAATGCTTTTTTCTCTTTATGGGTATACTTGCTGTAAATCCTGAATGCACCCCATGCTTTTTGCATGATCGCATCAATCTCCCTGTCAATAAATTCTTTTGACTCCATAGCTTTTTCTAAATCAGATTACAGAATTCAAAACCAGAACACCGATCAGTCCTATAAAGGAAATCATTACTTCCATCAGTGTCCATGAAAAAAATGTCTGTTTTAATGTGAGGTTGAAAAACTCCTTGAACATCCAGAATGCGGTATCGTTTACGTGTGACATAAAAACACTTCCTGAGCCTACTGCCAGAACCATCAGTTCCGGTGAAGTATTTGTTGTTACAACCAGCGGGGCTACAATTCCTGATGCAGTAATTGCAGCAACTGTGGCTGATCCGATTGTCACCCTTATGAGAGCCGTTACCAGCCAGGCAAAAATAAGTGGCGCAAGCTGCCATTCTTTACTGAATGAAAGTATATAATCGGCTGCGCCACTATCGGTCAGCACCTGTTTGAAGACGCCTCCGGCCGTTATAATCAGGAGGATCATCGCAATCCCTGATATACCCTCAGCCACCCATTTCATTACCTTTTCCATATTATGTCCTGCCCTCAATCCAAAAAACCACGAGGCAACAATTACTGTCAATAATAAGGCTATGTTTGCATCTCCCGTAAACAGAAGGATTTTTCTCAGAACAGAGCCATCAGCGAAAACTTTATCAGCTATTACAGATATTGCTATAAGCAGAACCGGAAGCAATGCAATTAAAAATGATGGTAACGTTGGAGGCAATTGAGCTTCGGTAAAATCTTCCTTCCCGGCAAACAATCCACTTAGCGAGACTTCGACGTTTTTAAGAAACCGGCCAAAATAAGGCCCGGCAATGACAATGGCAGGAACAGCAAGAATTAAACCGTACATCAGTGTCTTACCCATATCTGCATTGAAGGCGTTCACCAGAATAACAGGTCCGGGATGCGGGGGCAGGAAGCAATGAGCAGTTGATAATGAGGCTGCCATAGGAATAGCCAAATACAGAAGTGGCAAACGGGTCTCCTTTGCAATAGAAAAAATCAGCGGAACAAGAATTACAAATCCGGCATTGTAGAAAAGCGGGATTCCCACAAGGAATCCTGTAAGTAGTAATGACCATTGAATATTTTTCAATCCAAAGGCATTAATAAGAGTAAGAGATATTTTCTTAGCTGCCCCGCTTGATTCAAGTATTTTTCCAAGTACAGCTCCCAGACAAATTATAAGGGTTAATCCTGCCAGAGTGTTCCCGACTCCTGTTTCGATTGTTTTGATCAGAAGTCCGGGATTCATGCCGAGAAATAATCCGGCCAGAATTGATACGATAAGAAGTGAAATGAAAGGACTTACTTTTTTTACAGACAAAAATATCTGAAAGGAAATTGCCAGGATAATTATAATCAGAGTCATGTCAGGCGACAGTATTAGTCAGTTTCCCGATTGAATCAATCGTTATGTTCATTTCATCTCCTTTCTGCAGTGTAAAATTATTCGGAGGAACAATTCCCGTACCTGTCATAATCAGACAACCGTCAGGAAAGCTGCATTCGAGAAAGACATATTTTACAAGCTCTTCCAGACTTCTTTTCATCTGGCTTACTGCAATGCTGTCTTCAAATAAAGTCTGATTATTCCTGACTATCTGAATAGAAATCCTGCTGTTTCGGTCGAAAGGGCCTTCAGTAATAAATACACAGGGACCGAGGGAAGCACATCCGTCATAGGTCTTGGCCTGAGGCAGATATAATGGATTCTCACCTTCAATACTGCGGCTGCTCATGTCATTCCCGATCGTATAGCCGATAATTTTCCCCGAAGCAGAAACTACCAGGGTAAGCTCGGGCTCAGGAACGTTCCATGTACTGTCTCTCCTTATCCTAACCGGTTTGTTATGCCCGGCTATCCGGTGTGGAGTACTTTTAAAAAAACACTCAGGCCGGACTGCTTCATACACTTTACCGTAGAAATCTGCGCCCCCTGCCACTTTACTCTCTTCCTGCCTCCCTATCTTGCTTCTCAGATATGTTACTCCGCAAGCCCATAATTCCTGCCTGCTTCCAATCGGAGGGAGCAATTCACCTGTCAGGGAAGATCCTGCAGGAGAAAGACCAGATATAAGGCTTTTTACTTTTTTGAAAATATTATCATCATTTATGAAGCTGTCCCAGTTATCCTTAATCAGGTAATAATTATTATCAGCTTCAACAGCAATACCTTCAGGAGTTTTGAATAATCTCATGGCATTGGATATTATACAGTTTTAAATTTTTAATGTGAATCCCTTAGGACAACCGAACCTGATCCCCCTTTTAGGAAATCAAAGTCACAACCCTGATCAGCCTGTTCAACATGCTGAATGAACATCTTAACATATCCCCTTTCTGCAACCGGGGGAGCGGGTTTCCAGGCTTCCTTCCTCTTTTTAAGAACAGCTTCAGGTACATCCAGTATCAGGGAGCGTTCCTTTACATTCAGTTCAATAATGTCTCCGTTCTCAACCAATGCCAGTGTCCCTCCTATCGTTGATTCAGGAGATACGTGCAAAACAACTGTCCCATAAGCAGTGCCACTCATACGGCCGTCTGAAATACGAACCATATCAGTAATCCCCTTTCTGATAAGTTTCTGTGGCAGGTCAAGGTTTCCTACTTCAGGCATTCCGGGATATCCTACAGGCCCTACTCCTTTCAGTACCATAATACAGTTTTCATCAATATCCAGTTCAGGATCATCAATCCTGGCATGATAATCCTCCATATTCTCAAAAACGACAGCCCTGCCCCTGTGTTTCAATAATTCACCTGAGGTTGCCGAAGGTTTAATCACGGCACCGTTTTCACACATGTTTCCTTTTAATACTGCAATTCCGGCTTTTTCTTTTAACGGTTTATCCAGCGTGGTAATTACATCATTGTTATAGCACGGTGCTCCGGCACAATTTGCACCTATCGTTTTTCCATTTACGGTAATTGCATCTTTATGCAGGATTTCACTGAGACGGTCGATGATTACAGGCAAGCCACCCGCGTAGTAAAAATCCTCCATCAGGTATTTCCCTGAAGGCATCAGGTTCAGTAAAAGCGGCATATCACTGCCGAGCTTATCAAAATCATCGAGTGTCAGTTTAATTCCAATCCGGCCTGCCAGTGCCAGCATATGAATTATCAGGTTGGTTGAACCCCCGACAGCCGAATTTATTCTGATTGCATTTTCAAATGCCTCCCGTGTGAGGATATCAGACATCTTCATGTTTTCCTTCACCATTTCGACAATACGGTTGCCTGAAAGATGTGCCAGAACCTTTTTTCTCGAATCAACAGCCGGTATAGCTGCTGCACCCGGTAATGTCAGGCCAAGAGCCTCCACCATACTAGCCATTGTTGATGCTGTACCCATTGTCATGCAATGTCCGGCACTCCGTGAAACACAACTTTCTGCTTCAATCAGATCTTCCCTGCTGAACGTACCGGCTTTTATCCCCTCAGAAATTTGCCAGGTTGATGTACCTGATCCTATCTCCTTTCCCCTGAACTTTCCATTAAGCATCGGGCCACCAGGAACAACTATGGTTGGAAGATCAACACTTGCAGCACCCATAAGAGTCGAAGGAGTTGTCTTGTCGCAACCAGTCAGCAAAACAATACCATCAAGCGGATTGGCACGAATTGTCTCTTCAACATCCATGCTTGCGAGGTTCCTGAAAAGCATTGTTGTAGGCTTCATTATTGTTTCGCCAAGCGACATAACCGGAAATTCAAGAGGGAAGCCACCGGCTTCATAAACGCCACGTTTTACAATTTCTGCAAACTCACGCAGATGTCCGTTGCAGGGTGTCAGATCAGACCATGTATTGCAGATGCCAATTACCGGTCTCCCTCTGAACATATGATCAGGATGTCCCTGGTTCCTGAGCCAGCTCCGGTGAACAAAACCCATTTTATCATACTTTCCAAACCATTCTGAACTCCTTAAATAATATGATTTCTCCATTTCTTATAAGTCGTAAAATTTATATTATTTTATTTCCATACTTTACAGTGATACTCCGCGCCTCCATGGAATAAAATCGCTTTGTCTGTTTTTTACAGAGGCGGGTACTGTTGTACCGCTGGCTGCTTCAATAACAAACTTAAGAATTCTCTCTGCAGCCTGCTCAATGTTTTCCGTACCTTCTATTATTGTGCCTGTATCTATATCAATAATATCAGGCATCTTTTCAAAAAGTGTGGTATTGGTTGATATTTTTATAACCGGCACAATCGGATTACCGGTAGGAGTGCCAAGCCCTGTAGTGAATAAAATCAGATTAGCTCCGGAGGCTGCTTCTGCTGTTACAGATTCAACATCATTTCCCGGGCTGCATAAAAGATGCAGTCCTGATCCCCCGGCTATTTCTGTATAATCAAGAACAGAATTTACAGCTGATGTACCTCCTTTTTTTGAAGCACCTGCTGATTTCATCGCATCAGTTATCAATCCGTCTTTTATATTGCCCGGTGAAGGATTCATGTCAAATCCTGAGCCTACAAATTTTGCCCTGTTATTATAGTTCTGCATAAGATCGAGAAACTTATCTCCATCTGCCTGATTTATGCAACGATCATAGAGATCCTGCTCCACTCCGCAAAGTTCGGGGAACTCTGATAAGATCACTGATCCTCCCAATGCTATAATTAAATCAGCTACATGTCCGACTGCAGGATTCGCTGAAATCCCCGAGAATCCATCGGACCCTCCGCACTCCACCCCTATGCAGAGTTTAGACAGTGGTGCCGGTTTTCTTTCTGTCTTGTTTGCTTCGCTGAGACCCTTAAAAACTGATCCGATCGCCTGCCTGATCATTTCATCTTCAGTTCCTATCTGCTGCTGTTCGAATTCAAAAAGTGGTTTGGAAAAATCCGGATCACGTTTTTTTATTTCTTCCTGCAACATTGAAAGCTGGGCATTCTGGCAGCCAAGGCTCAGAACAGTAGCCCCTGCCACATTGGGATGGGCAATATAACCTGCCAGAAGTCCGCACAATTCCCGCGAATCCTGCCTTGTCTCCCCGCATCCTCCACTGTGAACCAGAAACTGTATCCCGGAAACATTGCTGAATAGCTTTGTACGGGTGCTGTTCTCCTGAGTTTTAGCCTGCTCTGACTTTGAATATTCAGTTGATGAAACTTCGTTTTTATAAGCAGTAATAAGGTCCCTTACAAATCCACGGTATGGAGAAACAGGTTCGTAACCAAGTTCAGCAAGTATAGCTTCTTTAATTACTTCAACATTCCGGTTTTCACAGAATACCATTGGTATCACCAGCCAGTAATTTGCAGTTCCGACTTTTCCGTCAGGCCTGTGATATCCCATAAAACTCATGTTTTTGTAAGGTTTAAAAGCCGGAGTAGTCCATTTAAAATTACGCGGAGTATTCTTATTTACTTCACTCACAGCATTTACAATATTATCAGTGGTGATGGCTGTTCCTCTTTCAATAGGCTTTACAGCTTTCCCGACTTTTACTCCATACATGAATATTGTTTCACCGGCAGCTATACGTGAAAGAGTGAATTTATGTTTCGCGGCAACTGCCCCCTTCAAAACAAGACTAGCATTATTTATCTGTACAGCGGTTCCTGCAGATAAATCCTCAAGAGCAACTGCTACATTATCCTTCGGGTGTAAATGAAGCACCCGGCTCTTTCCGGGGGCCGGAATATCTCCATTCATTTGATTCATATTGTTATGATTAGCCTGAATAATATTATCACGACTACTTTCTGTATAACCGGAAATTGCGAAAGTGATTCCGCAGGATGAAAGAGAAATAAAATCTCTTCTCGAAATCCTCTTTAAACAATCCTGACTAAATTGTTTCATTTTAAAAAGGTAGTCTCCCTACATGAAGTTCTTTTTGAGCTGAAGATAGATATTCAAAAAGAGGCAGGTTGCGTAACTGTTCCACATCTTTCATCTTATTAACGTTGACAATTACTATGTCACCCATTCCTTTGCTATATTCGCCTTTGAAATCATATGTAGCACCGATTACTGTCAGGCTTCCTGACTGAACCTGGTCCTTATATTTTTTGCAGGCAATATTGACCTGGTAATCGAGGTTCTTTTCGATAATCCGGGCCTGCAGTTTATCGAAATCCGTCAACTCCATTTCCTTAATAGAGGGTTTAAGGAAATCAAGCTCATGCTTAATATTGTAGGATTCGTTATCAAAACCTTTCAGGAATGCTTTGATTGCACCGCAATCTGAATGGCCAAGGAAAAAGAGTATAGGTGTTTTCAGGTGATAGATTCCATAATCGACTGATCCTTCCGTTGAAAGGATCTGGTTTCCGATATTTTTGATTACAAATACCCTGTTCGAAGTATCCGGAAGCAGGGAATTAAGGGGAACCCGTGAATCACAACATGTTACCAGGGTTATGTATGGTTTCTGCTCATATTTGAAAACATCGAAATACTCTTTCGGATGAGTTTGCATAAAGTAATTGTTCCCAAGTACAATCTGTGTAATAATCTCGGGAGGAAGAAGTTTTGTCGGTTTTACAGGTGCTTTCTTTATATCAGGTTCTATCTCCCCAACAGCGGCAATCACCGTATCGTGCAGTGAATCACGCCGACTCACGTGTCCCAGCAGGTGTTCAATCTCCTCCATCCGAAGTATGTCACGCACCGAGGAATGAGCTTCGCATATTTTAAACTCAACTCCATGTTTTGCCATGTCTTCATGAAATCTTTTAATAAGCCTGGCACCACTGGAATCTATATATGCAGAAGTGCTCAGATCGAATATCACTGTCTTAATAGGATGTTCTGCCTCCCTTATCTTTTCCCGTACTACACGATAGATATATGATGCATTAAAATAGAAGAGTGATGCATGTACCCTGAAAATAAATACCCCCGGAATCAGCTCATTGTCAGGGTGCCTTTGGATACCGGTATATCTGTTGGTTCCCGGAATCCTTCCCAGAAAAGCGATATGAGGGCTCGATACCTCTCTTATGATTAGAATAAGCGAAAAGAGAGCTGCGATAAGTACTCCCTTGAGTATACCAAACACTATAACAGCCACAAGTGCTGTCATTGCAATAATAAAGTCAAACTTGTTTACCCTGTACATACGCTTCATCTCCTTAATATCAACCAGACCTCTGATAGCCACAAGCACAATTGCTGCAAGTATTACCATCGGAAGATTTTTAAGCAATCCCGTGAGAAAAAGCAGACAGATTCCTATAGTAACAGACGCTATAATAAGGGAAACCGGAGTCCTGGCTCCTGCCTTATCATTAACTGCCGATTGTGATAATCCACCGCTGACAGGATAGCCCTGGCCTATTGAATTTGCCAGATTGGCAATACCAAGTGCAAGCAGTTCCTGGCCGGCATCAATTTCATACCCGTTCTTCTGTGCAAGCGTTTTGGCAGCAGACACACTTTCAATATAGGCAAGGAGGAAACAGGCAAATGCAAGCGGGACAATATTCATCATGTCATCCATCACACCGGCTGCACGAAAATCGGGTAACCTTAATTCAGGCAGACCGGAAGGAATGACTCCCACAGTCTTGAATCCCATTGTACTCAAAGCAGTGAATGAAATTGCCAGAATTGAAATAATAACAACCACAATGGCAACTGGTTTTCCGGGGAAAAACCTATTTCCCGCAACAAGAAACGCTATAGCTGCAACACCAAACAACAGGACCACAATTTTTGTATCAGGTATCTGCTTTATAAGCTCAAACAGTTTTGAAAAGAACGATTCTCCTCCGCCTGTTACTCCGAAAAGCTTAGGCAGCTGGGTTAAACCGATTGTTACAGCAGCTCCTGCCTTGAAGCCTACAAGTACAGTTTCACTTATAAAGTTTATTATACTGCTCAGACGAAGAATATAAGCCAGAACAGCTATAACCGCAAAGACCATTGCTGAAAGTGAGGCAAGTTCCACCCACCTCTGTACATCTTCACCTGCCATATCAACAAGACTAACACCTATAAGCATTGAAATAGCCGAAGTCGGACCTATCGCAAGTTGCATACCGGTTCCGAAAAAAGCATAAAAGAGTCCTCCCAGAAGATACCCGTAAACACCATACTGGGGCGGCAATCCTGCAAGTGTGGCATAAGCGAGTGACACAGGGATGGCATAAGCAGCCAGTGTTACTCCTGAAATGGAATCTTTACCCAGAAATTCCAATTTATATTCTGAGAGCCAGCTGATGGCAGGAATATATTTCTTCAGTTTTGATAACAAAAATTCAGATTTGCTCATATCTATCAGTTAATAATTGATTAGAACAGATTTAATGCTAATATAATATTATTCAACTGATTATTCAAATAAGAGATGATCTTAACTGCTTGCCCGTAAGGTAATAATTGACTGTGAGTTACTATTATCTTTTCGGAGGAGTAGTTATGATTATCTCATAACCATAGAGCTGGAACTCTGTCTGATCGGCAAAGGCAATATTGATAAAATAGGTTTTCCTTCCCAGTTTTTCCAAACTTCCCTCAACATACTCCTTCATTATGTATGCATTCCGAATCCCCTCCTTGATACGGCTTACAAACATCCAGTGATAAAATTCAACATCAGTACTTACAGTTACGAATCCGGGGTTATCCATTTTCTCTGCCATTCCCATGAAAAATACCTTATCCCGGCCACCAATGTCGATAGAGATAATTAAGCTGTCCTTTACGGTACTGAAGTTAATATTCATTTGCTTCTCAGTCCAGTTTTTCAGAACTGTTGAACTGTCATCCTGGATATAAAATGCATCATCTATCCGGTAATATTTTGATTCTGCCGCTGGCTTAACAGTTGTTATCTGCCCGCAAAGGTTCATGCTTGCAATGAGGTAAAACAATATTACAGGGATACTTGATCGCAGAGTTTTTTTCATTTATTATGGATTATGTTCAAAAGGGATTCATACCGGCAAGATACACATAATTCCGTCTGCAAGAAACATATTCCAATTCTCTGATTCCAATCCAAAGTGATCGATTTCAGCACAAAAATATATTTGCAATTGGATATTGAATATTTTAACTTTATATTATTATATTCTTCATATTCACCGGTTTAATCTTCTAAATATTGCTTAACAGAAGGAGGTAATCATGAAAACAATTATTCTGGTATTAAGTATGATTCTATTGTCTGCAGCAGCGTTGGTAAATGTTCAGGCTCAGGAATCTGAATTTAAGGATACACCATGGTTCTCGGGTATGCCTAACTACACAATTTATGATGGAGAAGAGATTGAATTCGACAGCTATAATTTCTTCAATGGTAAAAATTGCACAACTGTTGAAGGCAAGAAATATAAAAGAATATATGCTTTAAAGGAAGATGCGCAGAAATCGAGTGATTTACAAATAATGCGTAACTACTCCAATGCAATTAAGAGTATGGGAGGAACTGTCATTTATGAGGGAATGCCTCAGAATGCAGAATGTGCTGATTTCAATGGCCGAAATATGATTGTAGGTAAGGTTGTCAAAGGAACTGATGAACTCTGGGTTGAAGTTTCACCCTTTTCAGGTGATGAATACTATCTTACTGTAGTGATTAAAGAACTTATGAAACAGGATGTCACTGCAAGCTCCATTTTTGAGGCGCTTAACCGCGACGGTCGCATTGCATTGTACATAAACTTCGACACCGGTAAATCGATTATCAGGGAGGATTCAAAACCTGTTATAGATCAGATTGTCCAGATGATGAAATCAAATGCTGAACTTAAGATTGGAGTTGAAGGCCATACAGACAATGTCGGGTCACCTGCATCGAATAAAACACTCTCTGAAGAAAGGGCAAAATCGGTGGTATCAGCAATTGTTGCACAGGGAGTTTCTGCTGACCGTTTTAGTCCTACAGGTTTCGGACAGGATAAGCCTGTTGCTGACAATAGTACAGAAGAAGGCAGGGCTAAAAACAGGAGAGTCGAACTGGTTAAAAAGTAATACAATGAAATATATAGCTCAGGTCATATCTGTTGGCTTGCTTCTTTTACAGGCAATTGTAAAGGGTCAGGAACCAGTAGCAATGATAGCAAAGCTTACCGAAAGTGAATTATCAGCTGTCTTACCTATCATGAAGGCCGAAGCAGCAGGCATCACAAAATCTGTTGATGCATATGCTTCGCAAACTGAACAAAGGGGTCAGTTGTTTCTTGATATAAAGTCAGGTAAAACCGATCCTCTTGACTGGCTGAAACAAAATGCAAAGCAAATCATTGTTCCTCCCGGAGCAAAATACCTTCCTGAATGCTCTAGAGCGGTTTCCATAAGAATAAGTGATCTTTTAATGAAAGATAATCCGGATTCAAAACTATCAGCTGTTCCTACGGCAATATTTACTTTCGGGAAAGAACTTCCCTCAATCAATAAAGATCTGCTTGAAGAAAAAATATCTTTTGAGGACTACTACAAATTCATTGAAAATCCATATGATGCGACTGACCCGGTTGTGGATAAACTGAGATTATTTATAAAAGAAACAGAATCTTTTTACAGAAAAAACGGATTCTCAGTTCAATATAGCGATTTTGTTCCACCTGGCACTCTTTTTGGATTCTCTCACCCTGATAATGAAGAACTTATTTCCGGTAACCTTAATATTTTTGACTGGACATTACTTGATCCTTCATATCCTGATGCATTTAAGCAATGCCGATCATATGTTTTAGGACCAGTAATCGAAATAAGTGCTCTTCCTAAACTTCTGAATAATTCTATTGTCACTGATAATTCAATTAATAATAGGTTAAGGGAAAATCTGAATAAAGCAGGAATTTCAGATGACCGTTATGCACTGATAATTGTATCTCTCATACAGGCCCGAACAGACAGCGAAAATCCTGATGCAATTGAAGTCCCCGATTTTGATTTTGTTCCCACTACCCCGGAGGAAAAGGAGACAGCTAAAATAATCGAACAATTGAAGGCAGATGCTTTAGC
>CALMJY010000290.1 GCA_937864815.1 uncultured Bacteroidota bacterium | reverse complement strand
CATGTTAAAGAACTTAAGTTAAATTCTTATCTTCACGGCACAAACAAAGGTCACAAAGAATTATTAATCAATGTTTTATCTTTGTGTTCTTTGTGAGAACTCTGTGTTCTTTGTGGTTAAAAAACTCTTGCAACAACCCCGGTTGTGAAAGTTCTTTATCAGTCTATTATTCTTCCGCTTTTTTTACCTCACCGTTATACCTCATTGAACTGCGGTTGATGCTGAAAATATTCAGGTTGGCAGTACCGTCAGGTCCGATTGAGAGATTCATTGTATAGGTATCATTGCCTGTTTTCACAACAGCTTTCAGTTTCCACCCTTTTTTTGTGGCCTCAAGTGTATATTCATCCGGTTTTCCCTCAAACTTATAACCCCCTGTTCCTCCGTATGCTGCAGAAGCTGTTTTAGCCTCACCAAAGAAAGGCAGATCGCTAATTATCATTTCAGGACTGAAGCTGACCGTATTTGGCCCCGATGCCATATTTATCGTTTTGCCTTTTTCAGTAAAGGCATTTGAACCCCTGAATACAAAGGTTTTTGAATTCATCAGTTCCTCTGTCTGCTTTTGCTGTTCAAGTTTTCGTTCTGCTTTTGATTTTTTCCCTGACTCCTGTGAATAAGATACAGAAACAATAAAGAAAAGCGTCAGTAGTAATATTGAATATCTTGTCTTCATATCAAATAATTTTAAATTTCTAATACTTTACAAAAATAAGTATACTTTCCATAACTATTATGATTCACCTGAACTCTGCTCTCCTAAAAAGCCCCCCTTGGGGGGTTTGGGGGTACAATCAACCTTCTGAGACAGCTACTATTAATAGCTTTTTTACCACGGAGTTACACTGAGGTATACGGAGTTTCACGGTTTTGAAACTCCGTGTTCTTCAAAAGTGCAACTCCTTGAACTCCGTGGTTAATTTTTATTGATCATCCGTCATGAAGTTGAACAGGAATCCAAAGTAGATTGAAACATCAAAATACCTCATCAGAACTGTATTTGATAAAGTCCCTGTCAAAGGCATAATATCTTCACTGATATATTCAACAGGATCAGAAAGATCGACAATCTGTCCCAGGTCCTTCTCCTGCCCGTACGAAAACTGCATCCCGAGTGTTATCGATCCCCTGTTGAACTTTTTGCCAAATCCCGAATTAAAATGATAAACATTAATATTATAGTTTGATCTCTTGTTCGTTTCCAGGAACCCTGGATCTTCCGACGGATCATAATACCTGAAATCTGTCCGGAATCCGCCTGAATACATAAGGTTGGTATTTATCTGTTGTTTAAATGCCACACCAAAATTAAATACCGGTTCATGCCTTGCTTTAAAAGTAAGCCATTCCCCTGCCTCAACAGGACTGAAGTTATATCCATCTTCACCAGAATCATTATCTGCTTCAATATAATCATACTCAGGTATTCCAAAAAAATACTCTGTTGAAAAAAGAATTGTTGACTTACCGGAAGGACTGTAATAATTAGCTCCTAATGCTACAGATAACGGATCTTTAAAATGAGCTGTACATTTTTTTTGTCTGCCTCCGTAAAAAAGATTTTCTGCTGCCGGATTACCAGGTTCCTTATGAATATTTGAATACTCATATTGCTTAACCACAGTACCATCGCCAAATATCTTCAATGATGGTAAATTGATATTTGCTCCTAAAGCCCAGGCATCTCTTTTAAGATGCATGCCAAACTTTGTGATAAGCCTTACATCGAACATTGTATATTTGAGATGATAACTGGCATCAGACAAATACTGGCTATTCAAAGGATCAGAAGTTGTAAAGGCATTGGCATCTATAAGAGTATAATACTGGTCGTCCTTATAGGAAATCATACTTGTAAAACCAATTCGGAATGAATTGGACACTTTGTATCCGAAACCGGCCCCACCGTAATAATCCTGAAACCGTGACCTGAGATAATACTCTCCTGTGTAAAATTCATTTCCAGGGTTTGTCTCAATAATATCGCCGGTAAGCGATGTACCCCTGTTTATCTGCATATATTCATTGGCTTTTGTGAAAAAAGCCATTTCAATAGTGAGGTCCGGTTGTTTTTTGGGATTAAGTGTCAGAGTGATGATCCTTGGATAAACATCAAACTGAACCCTGTCTGCAGGGAAGTCTGTTCCAAGTGCATTATCTGCCTTGAAGAAATATGTTGAAAAAAGATTTGCAGAAAGAGAAAGGTTGTCTCTTGTCATCTCCGAAATTGTAGCAGGATTATAGAAAATAGCTGCTATTCCCCCTTCTCCGGCAACGACTGCTCCTGAAAGCAATGCAGCTTCAGAATTCAGGTTCTGTTCCCAGTACCTTCCTGTTCCCTGAGAAAAGACAACGGTAAAAGATATTAAGCCAGTGATTAGAACAGAAAATATTCGTAAACAAAATGATGTTATGGACATGGAAAATTCATTCAATCACACTGTAAATATAATTATTACCTAATCTTTGCATTCCCTGAGTAGGGCAGGTATAAGAAAATCCTTTTCAAGCATTTTATAAAATTCATCAAGATATGCGATCATGTATTTTTTATCTTTATCATTCAAATATGTAAAGTCATTTATTATCCTGTAGAATTCTGCTTTATTCTCGCTGAACTCAATAAGTGCCTTAACATATTGTTCGTCACTTCTACAGTAACCGAGAAATCGCCTCTGCCTGACATTTTCAAGACCTAGTCCCTCTGTTGGTACGGCATAATGAGCATTGACAAGACCTGCATAGTCAAAATCGTATGGCACAACCGCTCCCAGACCGGGGTTATCGGAGTCAATAACAGATAATACTTTTAAGTTGTGCTGCCCGGCCAAAGACCAGTCAGTGTTACCAATCATATAATTGAAAATGGTCATCCTGTCAAGCATTTCAGATATGATGTTTTTACCTGAGATTGCCAGTGACTCAACAGGAACTGCTTTAGTTCTGTCTGCCAGTATGTTCAGGGGTTCAATAAGAAAAGCATAAGACCTGATTATTTTCTGATTCTTGGCTGTACTTATGTAATCTATCTTTACCAGCCTGACATTGAAACTAAAGTCGGTAAGAACATTATATAATTTGTATATAAGGTATTCCTTAAAAAGATATTCCTCGTTTCCTGATTTACAATGTGTTACAAGCTTGACCTTGTCAACTTTTTTCATTTCAGGCGATTTCATATCACTTTTCTTGAAATTCAGGCTTATAGGAGGAAAACTGCATATGTTGTTTCGTGAAATACCCCTTGACCTCAGTTTTATCTCCTTATTTAAAGAATCCTTTTCACTTATATGATAAGTAAGAATTGCCTTCATATATTCTTCCTTTGGCTTCTTTCGCATATATTCAGTAAGATCGAAACGAAGTGAAAGATTGAGTATCTCATCACTGCTGAATAAGCCTATATCCTGGTTCAGGGTATCTATTGCTGCAAAGGTTGAATCTGTGTTATCGACCTGACTGTATGACTGCAGGCTCAGGGAAAAAAATACTATTAACTGATACAGATCTGACCTCTTCATAGCCTGAAAATTGTTGAATCATATAAAATTACTAACATAAAGCTAAAATCAACACAACCTGATTAAGTATTTTATCATTCTCAATCCCCGGATCTTGAGAAATAATATGCATATCCCAGTATAACAGCATAAGAAGCGTATGAAAGCTGAGCCGAATTCAGGTTAATGTCTTTTCATGTCCCGTCAGCTACCAGTATTTTATCCATCTTATAAACATTGGCATCTACTGACAGACTAAGATTATCAATGAAACTCAATACCCCGGGATTGTAATAAATAGCAGAGTTATCAGTCACTCCTGCTGTCATTGCGCCTCCCATAAGCGTTCCCGCCGCTCCGTACTGCTGGGTCCAGTAATGATTATCCTGTGAAACTGAATTGAAGCTAAAATGCAATAAACAAATACTTAACAAAAGTGGTTGACAAATCTGTTTAAATGCAATATATTTGAAGTACATTTTCATTATGCTAAAATTAAATAAATTCCGGCAACTGTTACCCCGCTTTGAATTCTTTCCGGTGATCAGCAGATCAAAATTTTTAATGTTGCTTTTCGTTCTATTAAGCCTGGCTGTAAATGTTTCATCGCAGGACAAAACAAAGAAACAATCGATTTTTCGTGACAGCCTTGACAATGCATATGATATGAGTACCTGGCTGATTAACAAAAAGGGTGTGCTTATTATTCCGACTGTTATAACAGAACCTGCTGTAGGCTACGGAATTGCCGGAGGGGGACTATTTTTTCATTCCTCATATTCAGAAAAGCTGGGGCCTCCAAGTATTTCCGGTGTGTTGGGAGCCTATACCCAGAACGGTACCTGGGCTGCAGGAGCATTTCATCTGGGTTTCTGGAAAAGAGACAGGATACGGTATATGGGAGCAGCAGCAAAAACTTATATTAACCTTGACTTTTACGGATCAGGGTTCATTGGTTTGCCCGGAGTAGAGTCAATTAATCTTAATCTTGATGCCTGGCTTGTAGTTCAGCAGCTGAAATTCAGGCTGGGAGAAACAGATTTTTTCCTGGGTGGAAGGTATATCTGGTTTGATACCTATAATACATTTGAATACCCGATAGACAATCCCGATTTTACCGGGACTGAGTTCAATTCTACGCTCAGTGAGGCTTCTTTGAGACTGGAACTGGATTCAAGGAATAATATTTTTACCCCCACAGAAGGATGGTTTCTTGCATTTTCCGGTACTTACAGTGATACCTGGATGGGCAGTGACGCCCTTTATGGCAGGTTGGGCCTGACGCTTATAGGATATATTCCTGCCAGTGAAAAGCTTTTTGTTGGTCTGAGGCACGAAAGCGCTTATGCACTTGGAGATGTTCCTTTCTATGCAAGACCTTTTGTCAGTTTAAGGGGAGCCCCAATAATGAAATATCAGGACTCAAATACTTCAGTATTTGAAGCAGAAGTCAGCTGGAATGTATATAAACGATGGTCACTATCAGGATTTTCAGGTTATGGCAATGCCTTTGAAAGCTTTGAGGATATTGAAAATGGAAAAAGGGTGATTACAGCAGGCACCGGTTTCAGATATCTTATTGCCAGGAAGCTGGGAACGCACATGGGTTTGGACTTTGCTTTAAGCAATGATGATTATGGTATTTATATCATTTTCGGAACCGCCTGGATGAGATAGGTTCTGAACGAAAACGTTCATTGTTAAAACAAAAACTATTCTATCTTTGATAATTCAAACTCTCAATCATTAATTTTATAGAGTTAATGTCAATTAATATGATTATCTGAATTATTATGAAAATCGCAAATATGAAAAAAGCATGCATGGTTAGTTTATTAATAGCAGGAGCTGTTATCGTTACTTCCTGTAAGGATAAGGAAACTCCGGCTGCTGTTCAGTTAGAGGTCCCGGTTGTAGAGGTAATACAGCAGGATGTTGCACTCGAATCGGAATATACGGGACAAACCTATGGAGAATCCGATGTTGAAATAAGAACCAGGGTTGAAGGCTGGGTACTGAGTATGAATTTCAAAGAAGGTTCCTTTGTAAAAAAAGGACAGGTTTTATACACAATTGATCCTCTTCCTTACAGAAATAGAGTAAATGAAGCGGAAGCTGCTCTGGCAGAGGCAAATGCCATGATGATAAAGGCAAAGAATGATATGGAGCGAATTGAACCCCTGGCAGCTATTGGTGCTGTAAGCCAGCGTGAACTTGTTGCTGCAAAAGCTTCATATGAATCCAGCAAGGCAATGGTCACATCCACTGAAGCTTCTCTCCGAAATGCAAAGATTGAACTAGGTTATTGCAATGTTGAAGCTCCTATAAGCGGGATGATCGGAATTTCTTCAGTGAAACCCGGAGATTATGTCACCAAAGGACCTCAGTTTGTTATAAATACTGTTTCCAGCATCGATAACATAAGGGTAAGATTTACCATAAGTGAAATTGAATACATCAGGATCACACGGCTTATGAAAGAAATGAATGTCAGTATTGGAGAAAGAGGTGATGTAGTAAAGATGGTTCTTGCAGACGGATCCCTTTACCCTGTTAAAGGGAGAATGAATTTTGCCGATCGCCAGGTTGATCCTACAACGGGTGCAATGACTCTCGAAGCTCAGTTCAGGAATGATGACAATTTACTCCGTCCCGGGCAATATGTTAAAATAAGACTTATCACAGAATTCAGGAATAAATCATTGCTTATTCCCCAGAGAGCAGTTAGTGAGATGCAGGGACTTTTCCAGGTTTTTGCTGTTGCTGACAGCAATAAGCTTGTACTTAAACTTATTAAACCGGGTCCAAGATATAATATGAGTTATATTGTGGAACAGGGCCTTACACAGGGAGATAAAATTGTTATTGGAGGCACCCAGATGTTACGAAGTGGTTCAGTCATAAATCCGGTCATTAAAACATGGTCTCCTGACAGTACTAATATTTCTTCGATTACTAATTAAGCAGCAATACATACAACTATGGGAGAATTCTTTGTAAGACGACCGATTGTTGCAATGGTGCTGTCCATTGTAATAGTGCTGGTGGGTTTGCTCGCATTGCGAAGTGTCCCGATCAGCCAATATCCTGAAATAACTCCGCCAACCATTAAAATCAGCACAAGTTTCGTAGGGGCAAATGCCGTGAACGTGGAACAGGGAGTTGCCGCTGTCATGGAACAGAAGATCAACGGTGTGGAGGAGATGATATATATGAAAAGCACCAATGCATCCGACGGAAACCTGAGCCTGGATGTGTCATTCAAGGTTGGCACCAACCTTGATAACGCTAACATGCTGACTCAAAACAGGGTAAGCCAGGCTGAGCCTTTTATGCCTCCCTCTGTAAAACAATTCGGTATAACGACCAAAAAGTCACTTACATTCCCTCTGCTAATCATTTCCCTTACTTCAGAAAATCCTGCCTATGATGACAGGTTTCTGGCAAACTATGCAACCATCAACCTTGTGGATGCAATAGCACGTATAAGCGGTGTTGGCGAAGTAAAGCTTCTGGGATCAAGTGACTATGCAATGCGGGTATGGGTGAAGCCTGATATAATGTCGAAACTTGATATAACCATCGAAGATATAACAAAAGCTCTTCAGGATCAGAACGTGATCAGTCCTGGTGGTAAATTCGGTGCTGAGCCTGCTCCGTCAGGAACAGAGTTTACCTATGGTGTTGTACTCTCCGACAGGCTTATTCAGGAGGAAGAGTTTTCCAATATTATCATTAAAAGCAAGGCTGATGGATCGAAAGTCCTGCTTGGAGATATCGCTGATATTAAACTCGGGACCGAAAACTATAATTCTACCTCAAGGATGAACGGCAATCCTGCAGCCACTATAGCAATTTATCAAACACCCGGTACAAATGCCCTTGAAGTTGCTGAACAGGTCAAAAAGACCACAGCAGAGCTTTCCCAGAGGTTTCCGGATGATATTGAATACGATATATCGCTGGATACAACACTTGCAGTTACAGAGGGCATAAATGAGATAGTGAAAACTCTTGAAGAGGCAATAATGCTTGTAATTCTCGTCGTCTTTATTTTCCTTCAGAACTGGAGGGCCACACTGATACCGTTAATAACAGTACCTGTTTCTCTGATTGGTACTTTTATGGTATTTCCTTTACTCGGTTTCTCTGTTAACGTCCTTTCACTTCTCGGGCTGGTACTCGCAATCGGAATTGTTGTTGATGATGCTATTGTTGTGGTAGAGGCTGTAATGCACCATATGGAACATGGCAAAACACCGCGTGAGGCAACCATACAGGCAATGAAGGAAGTTTCGGGCCCGGTAGTGGCAATTGCGCTTATCCTCTGTGCCGTATTCATCCCCGTTGCTATGACTCCTGGTATAACAGGCAGGCTATATCAGCAGTTTGCAATTACTATTGCTGTTTCAGTAGCCTTCTCTGCATTTTCAGCGCTGTCACTTAGTCCTGCACTCTCCTCCATTCTGCTTAAACCATCGAAACCACTGAGTGAACGTAAAGGATTGCTTGCAAAATTCTTCAGAGGTTTCAACAGGATCTTTGACAATGTAACCGGCAAATATGTTGGTTTTGCAGGATTCCTTGCACGTAAAGCTCTTCGCGTAGTGATCATACTTATTGTTGTGGTGTTATTTGCAGGTATATTCGGAAAAAGCCTTCCGGGAGGATTTGTCCCTGATGAGGACCAGGGCTATTTTATTATGAATGTCACTTTGCCTGCATCATCTTCACTTCAGCGTACAAATGAAACATGTCTGCAGGTTGAATCAATACTCGACCGGTATGAATCGCTTGAATTTGTTACTCCGATAGTAGGTTTCAGTTTTATTACAGGTGCCTACCAGTCCAATGTCGCTACCTATTTTATTATGGCTAAGGAATGGTCGCATCGGGAACAAACTGTTGAGGAAATAGTTGCTGACCTTAATAAAGTATTTGCCAGGGAAATAACGTCCGGAACTGCTATTGCTTTTGGTCCGCCACCAATACCCGGGCTGGGCACAGGTGCCGGATTCAGCATGTTCATACAGGACAGGGCGGGCAGTACACCTGAGTATCTTCAGGAACAGACCCTTGCATTTGTAGCTGCTGCCAGAAAACGCCCTGAAATAGGCCGTATCAATTCTACATTCAATGCCACGTCTCCCCAGGTAAAGCTTGAAGTCGACAGGCAGAAAGCCATGAAACTCGGGGTTCCGCTTTCGGCTGTTAATTCAACAATCGGCGCATTCCTTGGTGGATCATATGTAAATGACTTTAACAGGTTCGGACGACAATACAAGGTATATGTACAGGCTGATGCATCATACAGGGTAAAACCCGAAGATCTGAGCATGGCCTATGTAAGAAACAACAACGGAGAAATGGTGCCTGTAACAACCCTGATCACTGCCAGTAAAATAAGTGCACCCGAATTTACAAACCGTTTTAACCTTTACAGGTCGGCTGAAATCAGCGGCGTCCCTGCCGCGGGCTATAGCTCAGCCCAGGCATTGAAAGCTCTTGAAGAAACAGCAAATGAAGTACTTCCTCAAACAATGGGATATGCATGGTCAAACATGTCATTCCAGGAAAAACAGGCTGAAGGATCAGCAGGAACAATATTCCTGATGGCATTGGTCTTTGTATTCCTTATTCTCGCCGCCCAGTATGAGAGCTGGAAGCTGCCTTTCAGCGTTCTGCTCGGAGTACCATTCTCTATATTTGGTGCTTTTCTGGGGCTCTTCCTTGCCAGGTTGTTTGACAACGGTTATCTGAATAACATCTTTGCACAGATCGGGCTTGTACTTCTCATCGGACTTGTTGCCAAGAATGCAATCCTTATTGTGGAATTTGCTAAGGCAGAACATGAAAAAGGTGTCGAACTATTCCAGGCTTCAATGACAGCTGCAAAACTTCGTTTCAGACCTATACTCATGACAGCATTTGCATTTATTCTCGGAGTAACTCCCCTGCTTACAGCCTCAGGCGCAGGTGCTGAAGGTAGAAAAGTGATGGGAATGGCTGTTTTCAGCGGAATGCTCATAGCTACAATACTGGGAGTCCTTATAGTTCCGGCTCTTTTTATCCTGATAGAGAAAATAGGAAAAAAGAAACCAGTTCCCGTTGTTGAACAAAAAAAGGAGGATGAATAATATGAAGAGGATTTTATATATACAGGTACTGATTGTACTTCTGCTTTCATCCTGCCTGGTTGGCAAAAAATACACCAGACCTGATATGAAGGCACCGGAAAGTTATGTATTCGGCGATACAATATTAGCCACAACCGACAGCTCCGCCACGCTGGCATCTACAGATACCTCCCTGAATCTTCAATGGTTTGAACTTTTCGGTGATGATGTACTTAACTCGCTTATAACCCTGGCGCTTGACTCAAATACCAATCTGAGGATTGCCGTACAGAGAGTGGAGCAATCACGTTCTTATTACAAGAATGCCAATGCAAATATCTATCCGTCATTTGGCTATTCCGCTTCAGCTGGCATAAATGATCCTGCCGATGATAATTTTGATATTTATGGAACAGCTTCCTGGGAAATCGACTTCTGGGGCAAACTTCGACATGCAAAACGTGCAGCCTATGCCGAATACCTTGCAAGTGAAGAGGGTCTGAAAACAGTAAAAACAACTCTTGTAAGCGATGTGGCAAGTCTCTATTTTCTGCTTCGCGACCTCGATAACAGGGTTGAAGTGGCAAAACAGACACTCGAAAGCAGGACCACATTCTACAACATGGTGAATGAACGTTTTCTGAAAGGCGAATCTGCTGAACTCGACAAGTTGCAGGCAGAACAGCAGCTTGCACTGGTCCAGGCCGATCTTGCAAGCCTGCAACGTGAACTTAATGTCACTGAAAGAAGTATGAACATTCTCCTTGGGCAAAATCCCCAGCCTGTACCTCGTGGACTGCCAAATGCTGAACAGGTTGTTATACCGGCAATTCCGGCAGGTCTGCCATCTACGTTGCTTGAACAGCGGCCCGATGTTAAGGCAGCTGAAAATATTCTTACTGCCGAAACAGAAAAGATTGGCGTTGCCCAGGCGATGAGGCTGCCAAGTTTCAGTCTCACAGGGTTATTCGGACTTGCAAGCAATGACATCAATACGCTGTTTACTGGTGATGCGCTTGCAGGTGGATTGACAGGCATGGTAATGGGTCCGATATTTGAATTCGGCAAGAATAAACGCAGGGTTGATATTCAGCGCGCTGAAACTGAGATAGCAGTACAGAATTATCTTAATACATACCGCATAGCTCTGGGTGATGTTGAAAATGCTCTCGATGGTATTCAGTCTTATCGTAAAGAATATGCAGCCCGGCTCCGCCAGGTGGAAGCTGCCAGAAAAGCCCTTATGCTTACCAGGGCAAAGTATGATGCAGGTTATTCAGACTACCTCGAGGTTCTGATCGCTGAAAGCTACGCGTTTGATGCTGAAATGCTTGCTTCATTTACCCGGGGACAGCAGCTTACGTCGACTGTAGCCCTGTACAGGGCGCTTGGAGGTGGGTGGTAGAGATACACCTAAAATCTGAACATCATGGCAAAATTCTCTGCAAAGAAGCTTGAAAAGCACTTCTGGAACGAAGAAAGAGGATTGACCAGTATGTTTATACTGCTGTGCATCAGCAACTTTATTGTAATTCCATTCTTTTCAAAAGAAAATATAATAATCTATCTGCTGATCCGCCTTATCTGGTTATTCCTTCTGTTTACAGGCATAACAACACTCTCAGGAAGCCGGTTACAGATGAGTAAACTCTCAGTAATACCGGTTCTTCTGGTTTTAATAAGTTTATTCAGGTACTTCTCTGGAAATCTTATTTTTGATTATGCCGAGTTCCTTATAATGCTTGCAACATTTGCCCTGCTTATAGGAATGGTTATAGTTAAAGTATTTGAGCCAGGGTCGATAACCATGCACAGGGTAATAGGATCAATACTTGCCTATATGCTGATAGGAAATGTCTGGGCCCAGATGTTTCAGTTCATATTCATACATATGCCGGGATCACTTCAGGTTCCTGATTCTTATACTTTAACCGGAGTACCTAATTCAGTTTTTCTGTATTTCAGCTATACGACTCTTACCACCACCGGATATGGCGAAATACTTCCTGTTCATTCCCTCACACGAACACTTGTCATAATTGAGCAGCTGATCGGCGTGCTATATCCTGTTGTGCTTATCGGAAGGCTAGTATCACTGGTTTCCGGAAGTTCGGGTCACCAGCGTCTAATTAATTGAGTTTTTATTTTCTACCTTTGTCTTCAGGATTATAATTATTGTTTTTTACCTGGAGATATTCTTAACAACAGGTTGACTTTATGAAAAGTATAACAATTAAATCAGGATTGGCTTTTGCATTTATTGCATTTCTTTCCCTTCCTTCCCATGGGCAGTCTGATAGCATAAAGTCATTGAAGAATTCAATTAAATTCAATATCTCCAATCCAATACTTTTTGGATGGAAATATAATGTTTTCGGATATGAAAGAGTTATTAAGGAACACCAGACTGCTTCCATAACGATGGGCAGGGTTGCTTTCCCACGATTATCGGGAGATTTCTCGAATTCAACAGGGATAACGGATCAGCAAAATGATATTGGATTTAATTTAGCCCTTGAATACCGGTTCTATCTGAAAAATGAAAACAGGCATGGAGCGCCAAGAGGTGTTTATATCGGTCCTTATTATTCTTATAATCATTTTTCCCGTGACCTGTCGTGGCAACTAAATACTGCGGATTTTACCGGAAATGTGGGCACTAAAATCAGAATGACTGCAAACTTTATCGGAGCCCAGCTTGGATACCAGTTCGTACTTTGGGACAGGTTAACCATAGATATGATTCTTATGGGACCAGGCAGGTGGTTATTCAGGATGAATACCGATTTTACCACTTCCCTGTCTACTGAAAATGAAGAATTACTTCTGGAGACTATAAACGAAAAGATCAAGGAAAAATTTCCAGGATCTAATATCATTTTCAGCGGAGATGGCTTTGAAGCGAAAAAATCGACAAGTACCAATACCATAGGGCTCAGATACCTTGTGAATATTGGATTCAGATTCTAAAAATTGAAAACTGACTTATTATGAGAAAATTACTTTTGATACTAAATGTCATACTTATTCTGACAACAAGCACTGCATTTTCACAGTCAGACTGGCCCCGCGACATTGTGCTTGAAAATGGAACAATTATCACCATCTATCAGCCTCAGCCGGAAAGACTTTATGGCAACAAGCTTGAAGGCCGCGCAGTTGTGTCAGTAAAACTGAACAAGGATGCCGAACCGGTTTTCGGAGTAGTATGGTCGAATACCAATCTTTTAACCGATAAAGATTCCAGGAAAGTAACAATGGAGAACATCAAAATTACAGAGGTCAAATTTCCGGATGTAACTGACCAGGCAAAAATTGATTCACTGAAGAGAATCATAGAAAGGGAGGCTCCCAAATGGAACCTTGAGAGCACCATTGATGAAGTAATTGCCACGCTGGAACAGGAGCAGCCTGTAAATGCCGATCAGTTAAAAACTGATGCTCCTGAGGTAATTTACACAAACCAGCCAACCACCCTTATTCTGATCGACGGCGAACCTAAAGTAAAAAAGGATGACCAGCTGAATATCGAGCGGGTTTTCAATACAGCTTTTCTCATAATCAGGAATCCTGATGACAGTAAATACTACCTGTATGCAGGAACCGTATGGTATGTATCTTCATCTGTCACCGAGGGCTGGACTGTGGCCAAGACACTCCCGAAATCAGTTAAGGCTATTGATGCTGAACTTAAGAAAAAGGAAAAGGAGACACAGCAGAATACAAGCTCAACGACTCCAACCGCACCTACTGCCATAATTGTGAGAACAAAGTCTGCTGAAATTATACAGACAAAAGGAGAAGCTCAATTTTCTTCTGTTGAGGGTACCGGATTATTGTATGTCTCAAATACAGATGACGAAATATTTAGATGCGTTGAAAACCAGCAATATTATATTCTTCTCAGCGGCAGATGGTATAAGGCCACTGCACTTAAGGGTCCATGGAGTTATGTTGCTTCAGACAAGCTTCCTGCAGATTTTGCAAAGATACCTGAAGGAACCGATAAGGATGTTGTACTTCCGTTTGTTGGAGGTACCGACGCATCACGTGAAGCTGTTATGGATGCGCAAATCCCCCAGACAGCCAAAATTGACAGGAATTCAACAGAATGTACCGTCAGATACGATGGCGAACCTAAGTTTGAACTTATTGAAGGAACAAGCATGCAGGTGGCTCTCAACACATCATCAACAGTATTGCTGGCAAACAATAAGTATTATGCTGTTGAGAATGGTGTATGGTTTGTATCTGACAAGCCTGCCGGACCATGGAAAGTTTCAGCGGAAAGACCTGCAGAGGTGGATAAAATACCGGCTGAAAACCAGGCATACAATACGAAGTATGTATATATTTATGAAACAACCCCTGAATATGTTTATGTTGGTTATACTCCGGGATACATGGGTTGTTATGTTTACGGCCCTACCGTAGTTTACGGAACCGGTTATTACTATAATCCCTGGTACGGTCCATGGTATTATCCCAGACCTGTTACCTGGGGATTCGGTATGCACTACAATCCATGGACAGGCTGGGGAATGAGTGGAGGGTTCAGTTACGGATTTATGACTTTCTCTGTGGGATTTGGCGGATATGGAGGGTATTGGGGTTGCCACGGGTATCATCCTCCTTATCATCATGGAGATTACCACGGAGGACATTATGGAAATAATTATGTTCATAATGAATTTAATATCGACAGGAACAGGACCAACAATGTTTATAATAACCGAAGGGACGCATCGACTAAAGATGTTAACCGGGGACCCTCAGCATCGACCAGGGATAATAAATCAAATCGTGCAACAACTGGTAACCGTGCCTCAGCACAACCTGCAAACAGGGCCTCAGCTGCTGACAGAAGTTCAGCTGCAATCCGACCTTCAGCAGGAGCATCGAACAATATGTATTCAGACAAGTCCGGAAATGTTTACAGGAAAGAATCGAATGGCGACTGGCAGCAGAGAAACAATGGATCCTGGCAATCCTCATCCAACAGGCAATCCTCTGCTTCTCAGATGGACCGTTCCAGCCAGCAACGTGACAGGGGGAACATGCGTTCTTCGAATGCCTCAGCGTACAGCAGGCCATCAGGCGGAGGATATTCAGGAGGTGGTGCCCGTGGAGGTGGTGCCCGAGGCGGAGGAAGAAGATAGTTTTGATTTTGTTATGGACGTTTCCTTTTATAAGAATATCCTTTAAAAAACTTATATTTGTATCCGCCTTTATATATCCCAAATAATTAATATGTTAAGTATTATATTTTGAATCTGAATCATTTTATTTTGAAGAAACAATTAACTCATAAAAGATGTAACATGAAAAGAAAAATTTCATTTATTGTATTAATAACCGGCATTTTTCTTCTCACCGGATGTTATCCGGGCGGACCGGATTATATTGAGGAGATGGATGTTGTACTTGTCAAGCACAATGAAAATTACAATTTTGCCGGCAAAAGCACCTATGCAATATCGGATAAGATTGTAAAGATAACCGGAAACCTTGTTGAGGGCGAAACTCCGGAATTTGTTCCTGACATTACAGGCAAACCTATTCTGGCAAGGATTGAATCAAACATGACAGCTTACGGATGGCAAAAGGTAGATATCTCAGCAAATCCTGATCTTTTGCTTATTCCGGCTTCATGGGAAACAACAACCGTGTTCTACTGGTATGATTACTGGTACTACTGGTGGGGCGGGTATTATCCCGGCTGGGGCTGGGGAGGTTACTATCCCCCGGTTTATTATGACAGTTATTCAACCGGTACCCTGATTATGGCTCTCATCGACAAAAATGAACTTGGCGCCAATGGAAATCCTGTAACACAATGGACCGGTGCAATTAATGGAATCATGACCAGTTCATACAATGCCACAAGGATTAATACTGCCATTGATAAAACTTTTGCCATTTCACCTTATCTGAAAACCAACTAATAAATCTGTCAGACATGAAAAAGATATTAATCCTTTTTACTTTCACCATAATCTCCTTTTCGGCCTTTTCCCAGTCAACCCTTTTCTCTTTCCAGTATTCAATGGGATTCGGAGCCGGAAATATGAAAGATTATATCAAGCCGGCAAGTTTCAGGGGCTTCACAATTGACTACAGAAACCTTGTCAGAGAAAATATAGGCCTCGGATTTGATCTTGGATGGAATACTTTTTATGATGAAATGCCAGATGCCGTTTATCAGTACAAGGACATTACATATGCAGGCAAACAGTGGCGATACAGCAATGAATTTCCAATCCTTGGAGCAATCGACTATTACATGACTTCAATGGGAGACATTTTCCCTTATGCAGGACTTGGGGTTGGAACCATGTATTCTCTGCAGAATACCGATATGGCCAGCTATACCTTTGAAAAAGATGCATGGCATTTTGCTTTGAGGCCTGAAATAGGTGTGATACTTGATATGGGCGGAGGTTCAGGTTTCAACGTTTGTACTAAATATTACCATGGTTTCAAGGCCGGTGATCTTCCTTCACAGGGATACTTTACAATAAATGTTGGATTTGTTTTTGTTAACTAATTAACAATACAAAATGAAAAGAATAATATTTCTCTTAGCTGCAGTGCTCGTTTTTGCTTCCTGCAGCTCCGTTAAGATTTCTTCAGATTATGACAGTTCAGCAGCTTTTACATCCTATAAGACGTACAGGTTTACAGATGAGGCTAAAACAATTCCCGGAATCAACGATATAAACAGGAACCGTCTGCTTACAGCTGTTGAAACCGAACTGTCAGCAAAGGGATTTACTAAATCTGAAGATAATCCCGATGTTTTAATTGATATACAGCTGAAGGCTGAACAGAAGCAAACTGCTACAGCCACAAACAGCGGTTATCCTTACGGTTATGGCAGAGGCTACAGATACGGCTGGGGTGGTGGTTTTTCCACAACAACAATTAACTATGAAACTTATGTGGACGGAACCCTTTTCATCGACATGATCGATGCAAAAAAGAATCAGCTGGTATGGCAGGGACGTGGTACAAAAACCGTCGATCCTGATGCGACTCAGAAGAAAAGAGAAGAGAATATAAATTATGCCGTGAAGCAGATTTTTACAAAATATCCGCCTAAACCTGAGCTCCTTAAATAGTTTAACTAACAGAATTAATAACTAATCTATGAAAAAACTGTTAACAATCATTTTGTTTATCGCAGGAAGTTATGCGATGGCGCAAAACGTCTCTTCATCTGCCGGTCCGTCCGTTCGTCTGCATGGTTATACTACATATGCCTTTGATGATAACCATGTCGATTCATATTATTCAACAACCAATTATTTTGAAGGATCTGTTAAGGGTGGTTTTCAATATGGCGGTGGACTGGAAATCATGCCATTCCCGGGAGCAGGAGTAGAATTTACCTATCTCAGACTCGATTCTAAAGCACCAATGGAATACTACAATGGGGGTATAAAGAATACAAATTTCGATCTGGCCCAAAACTGGCTGATGCTCAGTTTCAACAAGTATGTACCGGTAAATCCCAAAATAGAACCCTATGCCGGAATGCAGCTTGGCATGGATATTTTTGGAGTAACAAACCCTGATAACCAGAATGAAGGCAGCGCTACTAAATTTGCCTGGGGTATCAAAGCAGGTATTAATGTCTGGGCAAATGAAAAAGTAGGAATCAAAATCCAGACAAGTCTTCTGTCAGCAGTTCAGGCTGTAGGTGGTGGTCTTTACTTCGGTACAGGAGGTGCAGGTGCAGGTGTATCAGGTTTCTCAACCTATTACCAGTTCAGCCTTGGCGGAGGTCTGGTATTTAAGATTAAATAAAGGGATACATTTTGAATAAAAAGGGACTTAGTCAGTCCCTTTTTTTATTCTGAACTTCTGATAACCTTAAGACAGAGAAGCCTGAGTCTCTGCAATTATTTATAAAATACCTGTAACTGCTTTGCCTCCATCTGTATACCCTGTATTCATTTTTGAATATATTGGGGACCTAAATGAATAAAACAATATTACGATGCTCTGCACCTACGGTTTTATTGTCCACATTTGTTTCTACAAAGATTTCGCGGCTCTGCCGCTAAAAATATGAGATGCCGCGTGCCAGAATATTTCAATTAGGTTTTCCAGAGATTTCACGGCTCTACGGCTATTTAATGGGGCATTTGCATCAGATAAATTTTAAGCGGTTAATCTGTTTCAAAGGTGCAGAGCACAGACAATATTTGTAGTAGATCGTTAGCACCTGATTTTTTATTAGGTGCAGAGCACCGGCAATATTTGTAGAATCTATGCAACACGTTAAATCATAAGGTGCAGCGCACCGTAATATATTTGTAGGATGTAACATCCTAATTATTCATTGAGGTGCAGAGCACCGTCAATATTTGTAGAATGTGGCAACCTGTTTAATTTAACAGGTGCAGAGCACCGATAATATTTGTAGAATTTATGCAACACGTTAAATCATGAGGTGCAGAGCACCGGTAATATTTGTAGGATTTAGCACCCTAACCGTTTTATCAGGTGCAGAGCACCGTTAATATTTGTAGGATGTAGCATCACAATTATTCATTGAGGTGCAGAGCACCGTAATATTTATAAAAAATATTTGTAATTTTGATGGTAGCTGTTTGTATCTAATTTAAATCTATTAATTATGGCAAACACATATACCCAATGCTATTTCCATTTGGTATTTGCGGTAAAAAACCGCGATGCTCTTATAGCAAAAGATTGGAAAGATGAAGTGGAAAAATATATTACAGGAATCGTCCAAAACCACAAGCATAAGATGCTGGCAATCTATTCAATGCCGGATCATATTCATATCCTGATCGGATACAATGTAAATCAACTAATCCCCGATCTGATTGAAGAAATTAAAACATCCTCCAATGCCTGGATAAAGCAAAAGAGATTATCAAAATTTAGATTTGAATGGCAAAAAGGATATGGTGCATTTACTCATTCACACCAGCAGATTGATGTAGTTGTTAAATACATTTTATCACAGGAGGAACATCACAAGAAAAGGCCGTTTAAAGAAGAGTATCATGAAATGCTTGAAAAGAATGAAATAGCGTTTGAACAGGAATACCTATTTGAATATTTTGATGATATTAATGAATAAAACAATATTTCGGTGCTCTGCACCTAATGGTTTACCCCCAAAATATGTTTCTACAAATATTGCGCGGCTCTGCCGCTTGAAATATCAGGTGCAGATTACCAACAATATTTGTAGATTGGTAGCAACCTGACTAATTTATCAGGTGCAGAGCACCGACAATATTTGTAGATTGCAAGCCCCCTGATTAATCTACCAGGTCAGAGCACCGACAATATTTGTAGAATGATGGCACCCTAAATATTTATCAGGTGCAGAGCACCGACAATATTTGTAGAATGATGGCACCCTAAATAT
>CALMJY010000289.1 GCA_937864815.1 uncultured Bacteroidota bacterium | reverse complement strand
ATATAAATTTCAGATCTGTCAACAGTTACCCTCACATAGAAAATCCCTTCATTAAGATTATCCATCTGTATCTCATGAAGCAAAAGATCATCCTTCTTTTCTGTCTCAATCTCAAGTACTTTCATTCCCTTTTCACTGAAAATTGTGATAATTGCCTTACCCCTGCTATCATCAGAAATGCTTAGTGTAATATACCTGTCAGTAGGATTAGGATAGATTTTGCCGCTTTTCGTTCCCTGCAATATCTCGATGTAATTTGAATAATTCTGGCATCCGTCCTTGTCAGTTACCAGAACTCTGTATTGTCCAGGTACTCCTTTGCTGTCAAAGAATGCCTTATCTGTTGCACCTGTAAGCGGAGTGGTTTCCCTGAACCACTGCCATGATGTGAATTCATTATTCAGATTATAGCTTACCAGGACTGAATTCCATTTCTTTTCAATAACCGGCACATATCCCTTCGGAACAGGCAGAATGGTGATATTGCTTAGTGCAGCCGATATACAACCCGATGCATTGGTAACCTGGAATGAATAAGTTCCGGGGACTAATGCCGATAGTAACTTAGTAGTTCCGTTGCCTGTTGAGCTTCCTCCGGAACTGATACTGATCGTCCAGTTACCGTTTGCGGGAAGGCTGCCAAGCGAAATACTTCCTGCGGTTGACCTGCAGGTTGGCTGTACTATATTTAAAGCTGTTGGTGCTGCAGGTATTTCAGGCGGAGCATTAATAACTATATTTCCTGAAGCGGATGAAACACATCCCGATGCATTTGTTACTGTATAATTATATGTTCCGGCATTTAATCCTGTCACGGTGGCAGTTGTTCCTGAACCGCCAGAAGCGGAGTTGTCTGACGTTTTGGTGAGCGACCATGTTCCGGTCGAAGGCAATCCAGTCAGATTTGCACTTCCTGTGCGAACATTACAGTCTGGCTGGGTTATGGTTCCCACTACTGGTGCAGAAGGAGTTATTGGCTGTGCATTTATTATAACATTTGAAGAGACAGAAGAAATGCATCCTGATGATCCGCTTACAGCAAAAGTATATGTACCTGCAGATAATGATGATATGGTGGTTTCTGTCCCGGTGCCGGTAACAACATCACCACCGGGTGTTCTTGTTAAGCTCCATGTCCCTGAGGAAGGGAGTCCTGAAATGGTGACACTTCCTGTACCTGTTATGCATGTTGGATGGGTGATATTGCCAGAAACAGGAGCTGTTGGAACTGAAGGTGCCGGATCAATCACTATGTCTTGTGATCCTGCTGACACACAGTTTGATTCATTGGTTACAGTAAAAGTGTAGGTACCTGCTGCAAGGCCTGAAATTGTTGTTAAACTGCTGCTTCCGGAAGCTGTGACATTTCCCGGAGTCCTGGTAAGTGTCCATGAACCAGTTGAAGGAAGTGAACTAATTACAACACTGCCGGTGGGAGTGGTACATGTGGGATGAGTAATTAATCCTGCAACCGGTGCAGAAGGAGTTGCAGGCTGAGCGTTAATTAAAATATCAGATGATGCCGGTGAAGTACATCCTGCAGCATTTGTGACAGTATAAGAATACGTCCCTGCAGTCAGTCCTGAGACAGACAAACTCGTACCCGAACCGTTTGAAGTTACTGCTCCGGGTGACCTGGTCAGTGTCCATGTACCTGTGGCCGGCAATCCGGAGAGAGTAAAGCTTCCGGTTGCTGTTGAACAGTCGGGTTGAGTTATTGTACCTGCCACAGGAGCAGAAGGGGTTGCAGGTTGAGTATTAATGATAATATTTGCAGATGAAGCTGATGTTCCTCCCTGTGAGTTTGTAACTGTATATGAGTATGTTCCTTCCGATAATCCTGAAATAGTAGTGCTGGTCCCTGTTCCCTGCATGGTGGTTCCTCCGGGTGTACGGGTTAGGGTCCAGGTACCTGATGAAGGCAGGCCATTAAGTACCTGTCTCTTATACACATCTCCGAGCCCACGAGACAGGCAGAAATCT
>CALMJY010000288.1 GCA_937864815.1 uncultured Bacteroidota bacterium | reverse complement strand
GGGGGGCTTTAAAATCTATCTATTTTCGGGCACTCTAATTTATCGCTTATGCAAAGGGTGGTTCATCATGGAGTGATGATTCATGATCGAATTCTCCTCCCAGCTTTCTGAGATTGTCATGATTCATTTTTGAACCGATTGTAACGCTCTGAACTCCCGGTGCCATATCGGGAGAGCTCTCGAGGTCGAAATCATCAAGGTCGACAAACTGGGCCTTCTCCTCACGGAACCGCAGCCTTACATCATCCACGGGACCATTCCTGTTTTTTGCAAGAATGATTTCGGCAACCCCTTTTGTTGAAGAACCATCTTCGAAGGCAGGAATTCCGAATTTTTCCTGCCTGTGTATGAATACCACCATATCAGCGTCCTGTTCAATTGCTCCCGATTCCCTGAGGTCAGAAAGCAGGGGACGCTTTGTACCTCCCCTCATCTCTACGGAACGGTTAAGCTGGGAAAGTGCGAGTATGGGGACATTAAGTTCCTTGGCAATGCTCTTAAGTGACCGTGAAATCATGCTTACTTCCTGTTCACGGCTTCCGGCATTTTCCGGACCTGACATAAGCTGAAGGTAGTCAACTATAACAATATCAAGCTTATGCTGGGCCATGAGACGTCTGCATTTCCCGCGAAGTTCACTGATGGAGATTGCTGGAGTATCATCAATAAAGATAGGAGCCTGAACAAGTTTCTTTATTCTCGTATCCAGCTGCTTCCACTCCTCCTCATTTAATCTGCCATTCTTGATCTTATCACCGGGTATATCTGTCTCAGCCACAATAAGCCTGTTTACAAGCTGGATTGAAGACATCTCACAGGAAAATATTGCAACATATTTACCATGATCAACTGCCATATTACGGGCCATTGAAAGTGCAAAAGCTGTCTTACCCATCGATGGCCTTGCAGCAATAATAATAAGTTCAGATTTCTGCCATCCTGAAGTTAAACGGTCAAGCCTGGTAAATCCTGATGGTGATCCTACAAGTGCATCTTCACGCTTTCCTGCTGCCTCTATTTCTCGTATAGCATCTTTAATAACTGCATTTATCGGAGCAATTTCCCTCTTAATATTTCCTTCAGCAATCTGAAAGATTTCATTCTCTGAATAATCAAGAAGTTCTGTAATATCTTCAGTATCATCAAAAGAACGTGTCTGTATCATCGTTGAAACTCTGATAAGTTCACGCTGAATATATTTCTGTGCAACAATCCTTGAATGATAATCGACATTGGCAGCCGAAACAACCTTTGCTGTCAGCTGTGTAAGATATACAGGTCCTCCTACACTCTCGAGAAGATTATTGGCACGAAGCTCTTCAGTAACAGTATAGAGATCCACAGGGTATTCCCTTGTATTCAGATCACCAATAGCTTTGAAAATTTTCTGATGAGCTTCCTTGTAGAAACTTTCCGGTCTGAGAATATCCAATACAGTAATTACTGCTTCCTTTTCAAGCATTACTGCTCCCAAAACTGCTTCTTCCATGTCGAGCGCCTGCGGTGGTACCTTACCAAAATCAGGCAGCACTGTTACAGTTTTCTTTGGAATATTCCTTGTAGTTGCCATCGATGTATAATATTGATTTACAATTAGTTAATATTTTTGTAAAATATTGATTCAGTGCGGGTTAAAGGTATGACATAGGTAATTATTTATGTAAGAAGAGAGCAGATTTTGTTTCAAACAGGCAATGTTAACAACTTGTTGAAAAGCTAATAAAAGAGGAATGATGCGACAAATTCAAAACCATGGTGTATTTTTACACGATATAACTGTACAAATGGTTACATTTCCAAGAGCCAAGATAAATATCGGATTGAGAATCACAGGAAAGAGACAGGATGGCTTTCACAACCTTGAAACACTTTTCTTCCCGCTACCTCTGTGTGACGCTCTTGAATTTGTTGTATCAGGGAATCAGGATGATGGTGATATTCTTACTGTTACCGGTCTTGAAACAGGAGGTAACCCGGAGGATAACCTTGTAATGAAAGCTGTAAGGAGGCTCCGTGAGAATTTCAGTTTCCCATACCTAAAAATGCATCTTCACAAAGCTATTCCTGCAGGAGCAGGGCTAGGCGGAGGATCATCTGACGCAGCTTTTATTCTCAAAGGTATTAACAGGTGCTATGGGCTGAAACTTGATAATAACCAGCTCAGATCAATTTCTCTTGAACTTGGTAGCGACTGTCCTTTCTTTATTGATTCAATTCCGGCATTTGCTGGCGGACGTGGAGAAATTCTTGAATCAACTGACAAACAATTACTTCACAATTATTATATTATTCTGCTGAATCCCGGAATAAATATTAACACAAGGGAATCTTATCAGAACTGCAGGCCAGGAATTCCAATCCAATCTCTTTCCCGGATAATAGAGAATAATGCTCCCGAAAAATGGAAAGACTTAATAATAAATGATTTTGAGAATTATGCATTTGAGCGCTTCCCGATAATCAAAGACATGAAAGAGGAACTCTACCGTTCGGGGGCAATTTTCAGCTTAATGTCGGGAAGCGGATCTTCAGTATATGCAATTTTCAGAAACAGGCATGTCATTCCGGAAAAATTAAAGGGATATGTAATCTGGCAGGGGTATCTTCAGCAGCCTACTCAAGTTCGATAAGCACAATCCCTTTGGGAACTCTCGCTCCCTTCTCCACAGTAATTTTCTTGACAATTCCATCCATGCTGCACTTAAGCCGGTTCTTCATTTTCATTGCATCGAGGATCATAAGATCATCTCCTTTTTTAACCGGCTGTCCCTCCTTTACCATAATTTCTATAATAGTGCCAGGTATAAAACTCAGGACAAGCCTTGGATCAGCAGGTTTATAAGCCTTTCTGTTTTTAAAAGATTTGCTTATCCGTGTTTTATATAAACCGGAATTTATATTGATGAAATCCATATCTTCATTACTGGTAGTCATAATGTTTTACTTAAATTTTCAGACAATCAATTTTTCAGAAAGGTGGTATACCATGCTTTTTGGCAGGCATTGGAACATCCTTAAATTCAGATATTTCAATACCATGAAGCAGGAACCTTCTTGTTTCGGAAGGTTCAATTACTGCATCTACATAACCACGTGAGGCAGCAACATAAGGATTGGCAAATTTCATTTTATATTCTTCAACCTTTTGCTTTCTCATCTGTTCCGGATCGGGTGCCGACATGATCTCTTTCCTGAAAATAATATTTGCAGCACCTTCTGGACCCATAACAGCAATTTCCGCCGATGGCCATGCAAAGACAAAATCGGCACGCAGGTGACGTGAACTCATAGCGATATAACCACCTCCATATGCCTTTCTCAGAATAACAGTAAGCTTTGGAACAGTTGCTTCACTGTACGCATAAAGCAACTTGGCTCCATGTCTGATTACACCTGCATGTTCCTGGTCAACCCCGGGCAGATATCCAGGCAGGTCAACAAGTGTAATAATCGGAATATTAAATGAATCGCAATACCTTATGAACCGGGCAGCTTTGTCGGATGAATCGACATCAAGTACCCCGGCCATCTCAAGAGGCTGATTTGCCACAAACCCTGTTGTCTTGCCACCCATCCTTCCAAAACCGATCACTATGTTTTTGGCATAAAGCTCCATGATCTCAAAGAAATCGGAGTTGTCGACTATTGCCCTTATAACATCTTTTACATCATATGGAAGAGTAGGATCTTCGGGAATGATTTTATTTATATCGAACTCCCTGACCGGTTCTGCTGCTTCAAAAGGTCTTGCCTTCTTGCCATTATGCCAGGGAATGAAGGTTATAAGCTTCTTGATCTGTTCGAAGCACTCATCTTCGCTGCGTGCAAAAAAATGTGCATTACCGGTAACTTCACTATGCACCTTTGCACCGCCAAGGTCTTCCATCGAAATTTCCTCACCGAGAACAGTTTTTATTACTTCAGGCCCTGTAATAAACATTTTGGAGATATTATCGACTACGAATACAAAGTCCGTCAGCGCCGGAGAATATACTGCACCGCCTGCGCATGGTCCGAGGATAACTGAAATCTGAGGAATAACACCGCTTGAGATAGTATTTCTGAAGAAAATCTCTCCATACCCGGCAAGTGAGTTTACACCTTCCTGGATCCTTGCTCCGCCTGAATCGTTGATACCAATCAGAGGTATTCTCATTTTAAGTGCATGATCCATTATCTCTGTCTCTTATACACATCTCCGAGCCCACGAGACAGGCAGAAATCT
>CALMJY010000287.1 GCA_937864815.1 uncultured Bacteroidota bacterium | reverse complement strand
GGTTCTGTGAGAGGCTTAGGGGTGAAAGTCCCCTTTGCCTACTCGGCGGTTAATGTATTCTGACTTCTTATAGCCATGGAATTCGTTTATAATCATACAGGTGAATTTGCAGCATTGCTGACTGCCCTTTTCTGGACAGTCACTTCTCTTTCTTTTGAATCGGCAAGTCACAGGATAGGATCTCTTTCAGTAAATATTCTGCGTCTGATGATCGGAATAATATTCCTGAGTGTCTTCAATTTTGTCAAAAGGGGAATTGCATTTCCCACAGATGCAACAATGGAGAACTGGATATGGCTTACACTTTCAGGGCTGATAGGTTTTGTTTTCGGAGATCTCTTTTTATTCAAATCATATACTATAATCGGATCAAGATTTTCAATGCTGATCATGACCCTGGTACCTCCTATCACAGCATTCTTCAGTTTCATTATTCTTGGAGAGCGACTTACCTTTTTCAATTATGTCGGGATGACATTAACCTTTTCGGGAATCGCGATGGCTGTTTTCAGCAGAGATGGCATTAATGAAAAATTCTCACTGAAACTTTCCCCCGGAGGAATCCTGTATGCCCTGGGAGGAGCACTGGGTCAAGCGCTTGGTCTTGTACTCAGTAAATTCGGGCTGAGGGATTATGATCCCTTTGCTGCCACCCAGATCAGAATAATTGCAGGAATTATTGGCTTTGCAATGCTCATTACATTTATGAGACGATGGTCAAATGTTGGCAGCGCGCTGAGAAACAGGGAAGGGATGATATTTACTTTTCTGGGATCATTTTTCGGTCCTTTCCTCGGAGTATCATTCTCCCTTATTTCCGTGAAATATACCGAAGCCGGAATTGCCTCAACAATTATGGCACTTGTTCCTGTTTTCATAATACTTCCGGCAGTTGTCCTTTATAAGCAGAAAGTAACCTGGACAGAAATTGCAGGTACTTTTGTGAGTGTTGCCGGTGTTGCATTATTCTTTATATAAGTATTCAAAATGTTACCTGAAGAGCTTAGAAACAGAAAATTAGAAGAGGAATTCGTCTTCTCTGCATCACGGAGCAGCGGTCCCGGGGGACAGAATGTCAATAAAGTCAGCACAAAGGTGGAACTGCGATTTAGTGTAAATAATACACTTAAATTCAATCAGAATGAAAAAGATCTGATAATTAAAAAGTTAAGAAATAAAATAAACAATGATGGAGAACTGCTTCTGGTCTCACAGGATGGAAGAACACAATCAGAAAATAAAAATCTGGTAGTAGAAAAGTTTTACACTCTTATTGCAAAAGCGCTTACAATACAGGTAAAAAGAATTCCTACAAAACCTTCTCACTCTTCACGACTCAAGCGACTTGATGAAAAGAAAATCAGGAGTATTGTAAAAAGACAACGCCGGGCTGGAAAAGAATCAGATGAATTGTAAGAATATCTACCTGTGTAAAGTGGAATTATACCTCTTTTAATTTCCACCTTCCCCGTCTGAATACCAGCCAGGCAATGAAGGTCATCAGAGATTCTGCAATAACAATTGAAATAAATACTCCGTTTTCCTGCATATTTGTTTTAAAAGCAAGAACCCAGGCAAGGGGAATTTCAACCATCCAGAAGGCGAATACATTTATCTTCAGGGGAGTGGTTGTATCACCTGCCCCGTTAAATGAATTGACAAGCACCATTCCCAGACCGTATGCAATAAAACCAAGACTGATAATTCTCAAGCCCTCTACACCGGCATCAAAAACTGCCTTATCGTCAATAAAAAACCCAATGAATGGATGAGGAAACAGTACAAGAATAGCACCTATAAATCCGAGAAGAATCATATTAACCCAGCCTGTTACCCATACAGATCTCTCAGCCCGTTCGGGTTTTTTGGCTCCGAGGTTCTGCCCTACCAGAGTTGAGGCAGCATTACTGATTCCCCATGAAGGTAAAATAGTAAAACCAATGATCCTTATTGCGATAGTATAACCAGCAACAACTTCACTGCCAAAGCTGGAGATGATCCTTACAAGTGCAACCCAGCTGGTTGTACTGATAAGGTTCTGGCCAATTGAACCGAACGATAAACTGAGGAGTTTAAAAATGACCCTGAAATCAACTGAAAGATGATTAACAGAAAGCCTGATTCGTTTCTTACCGAAGAAGAGCAGATAGAACTGAACCATAACTGCGGAACCTCTTCCTATTGTTGTTGCAGTTGCTGCTCCGGTTACTCCCATTTCAGGAAATGGACCAAGGCCGAAAATAAGACATGGATCAAGGATGATATTGATTATGTTTCCGATCCATAATACCTTCATTGCCACTGCAGCATCGCCGGCACTTCTGAAAATCGCATTGATGATGAAAAGCAGCATTATCACAACGTTTCCGCTTATCATAATTCGTGTATAACCGGACATTTCTTCAACTATCCTCGGAGAAGCTCCCATCACCTCAAGCAATTTCTCAGAAAGGAAGAATCCGGGAATTCCTATTATAAGTGATACAAAAATACCTGTCACTATTGCCTGAAAGGCAGAATTTGAAGCAGCATCTGCATTCTTTTCACCGATCCTTCGTGAAACCATGGATGTTGTAGCAGTTCCCAGCCCGAGCGAAATCGCATAGATAATTGTAAGGACTGATTCAGTTAAGCCTACAGTTGCAACTGCATCTGCTCCGAGCCGTGATACAAAGAAGATATCAGCGATAACAAATATCGATTCCATTATCATTTCAAGCACAGCAGGAATTGCCAGCAACAGGATTGCACGGCTGAGCCTGCCTTCTGTGAAATCCTGTTCAGTACCTGATACCGCCTCAGCAATATCCCTGAAAAATGATCTTGTATTTGAGTCCTTCTTCACAATGATTAAAAGTTTTCAAAGATAATTATTACAATCATCCGAAGAGATTTTAAATGACAACACTTTTTGTGCTAACCTGTATTATTCATGGACTACGACCTCACCCCCTTGGTCCCCCTCTCCCGATGTGAGAG
>CALMJY010000286.1 GCA_937864815.1 uncultured Bacteroidota bacterium | reverse complement strand
AAATTATCGTCCGGTAAATGAGGATGTAAGAGAAATACCTATTACCCTGTTATTCAATTCAGTATCAGAAGAATCGCCGGGAAACAGATTTGTCAGACCATACCCGTACCTGACAGAAATAAGAAAACCTTTTATTTTTATTCCGGTACCGATGTTTAATCCCAGATCAAATAATTTAAGATCCTTGCTATCTCCGGAACCATAAAAAATGTCCTTTGCTTCTCCCCCGGATTCAATTTTATTGCCTCCAACCCCGCACGAGATATATGTTCCTGCAATCAGTGTAATACTAAAAGCATCCGTGCCAATATCAAATTCAAGGTTAACAGGTACTTCGAGGTAAATCGGAGAAATAGAAATATCAACAGAATCAATAAAATAAGCAGAACCTTTTGAAGAAAACAGCACTCCTGGACGGAGTGAAAAATGATCAACTATGTCAAGTGGCAGCAGCAATCCGAAATGAATTCCTGTGGCGCCCTCAGTAGCCACTGATTCATTGTTTTCATGCATTTCCATTGTTGAAAAATTAAATCCTACAATCTGGCTTGTAGTTATCTGGGCATTTATATAAAATGAGGATACTGAGAATATTACCATGAAAGTAATCTGCACCACTTTCCTGGTCACGGAATTGTCCATTCTCAATTTAAATCCTGCCCTTCTCATTATCAGAAAAACTAATCCGTGTTTGAATAATATATCAAAGTTACACTATTCAAAATCCCGAATCAATTATTCTTTTTTATTTATCCGGAACATTTTGTATATTTGTATTGGCAGCATTTCCTTCTTATTACTATTAAACTATAGTAATGCATTGCAGCGAGACAATATCCTTATAGCACGAGGAACATATCAATCAGGAAATGCTGCTTTTCTTTTCATATCATCAGGTGTTTATGCAAATGATTTTTAGTATATTAGCATTTTAAAGGGTGATTAATTAGTTCGATAATTCTAATTATCTTATTATGGAGAAGGTTCATATTTTACCAACGAATAAGACTCCAGAGATTTTACTGAATCCATCCGGACAAATCAAAATCAAAGGAAGGGCAATTGACGAAAGCAGATCAGGTGTGCCGGAACAACTGGGGAACTGGATTGATGAGTATATTCTCAGCCCTCCTGAATCAACTGAAGTCGTTATTGCTCTTGAGTTTCTTAACAGCTTCAATACTCTGATACTTACATCTGTTCTTAAAAAAATAGCCCAGATTCTTAAAGTCAGAAAGAAACTTTCTGTAAAATGGTACTATGAAGAGGATGATGTGGATATTTACGACAGGGGAGCTTATATAGCAACTGTTATAGATGTTCCTATCGAATTTATTATGGTTAATGATGTATCTGAATGCTGAAAACAGGTTAATTATAAATATCCATAAGAATACATACAAAAGCCCGGGATAACCAGTCCCGGGCTTTTTACTAAAAACTAACATTTATTATATTGCAGTCCCCCCCCTCTCTCCTGTACGGATACGTATACATTCCTCCAGAGGGGTAATGAATATCTTACCATCACCAACGGATCCGGCTCCGTTTGTTCGTGCCGATTTAAGTATTGCATCAACTGTTATATCTACAAAAGCCTCATTTACTGCTATTTCTATTTTTATCTTAGGAATAAGGTCAGGTACAATTCTCTGACCTCTGTACATTTCTTCAATCCTTTGCTGTCCATGTCCGGATACACGACTTACTGTAATTCTTGTAATCTCAGCCTGTATAAGCGCTTCACGTACCTTGTCAAGCTGCACTTCGCGTATTATTGCTGTAATAAGTTTCATCTTTTTTTACTTTATAAGAGTTAAAAATTAATTCGGATTAAGCATTCCATAACCTCTTTCCCCATGATAAGCACGGTCAAGTCCTGCCATTTCATCATCTTCAGTTGATTTAAACCTTACAAATTTATTCAGCAGGAATATTATTGCCAGAGTCATCAGAGCAGAATAGACAACTGCTATAAGTACCGCCAGGGACTGAACACCAAGCTGGTTCAGGATTGTCCATGAATCTGCGGTTGCAGCAGCTTCAGACATCCATGAAGGTCTGATAAAGAATACGAGCAAAATTGCGCCTGTAATTCCACCAATTCCATGGATACCAAATGCATCGAGTGAATCATCATAGCCAAGTTTATTTTTAATCATAATAGCAGAATAGCAAAGAAAAGCTGCAATAATGCCCAATACGATTGCACCCCAGGGCTGAATAACCCCTGCAGCCGGAGTTACTGCCACCAGACCGGCGAGGATACCACTGGCAAATCCGAGAGCTGTGGCTTTTCCCTGATGAATACTTTCAATTATCACCCATGCAAGCGCTCCTGCAGCTGCTGCTACCTGTGTGGCAGTAAGAGCCTGTGCAGTGCTTAAGCCTGAGGAGATGCTGCTTCCTGCGTTAAAACCAAACCAACCCACCCAGAGCAGACCTGCACCAAGCATTGTAATAACAAGGTTATTAGGCCGTATCACCTGGTAAGGATACCCGCGACGTGATCCGAGATATAATGCAGCTATAAGCCCACTCACTCCGGCTGAGATATGCACTACTGTGCCACCTGCAAAATCAATGGCACCTTTTGCACCAAGATTGAAAAGGAATCCGTCGGAAGCCCATACCCAGTGACAGAGAGGATTGTAAACCAGCAGGCTCCATACAGCAATAAATATACAATATGCCTTGAATGTAACCCTTTCTGCAAAAGCTCCTGCTATCAGGGCCGGTGTAATTATTGCAAACTTACCCTGGAACATAGAAAAAACATATTCAGGAATACCAGCTTCCATAATGTTTGTATCAATACCTTTCAGAAAGAAATAGTCATTATTCCATCCGAACCATCCTCCCAGTATATTTTTTCCGAAGCTCATACTGTAACCCACTACCACCCATATTACACTTATTATGCCCATTGCTACAAAGCTGTGCATAATTGTCCCGAGAACATTTTTTGTTCGTACCAGACCGCCATAAAACATAGCAAGTCCGGGGACCATCAATAATACAAGGGCTGTTGAAGTAAGCATCCATGCGGTTGCTCCAGAATCGATTGTCTGCCCGTCGGAGGCTGATAATCCGGTGAATACTGAAGTCATCAGAATCAGGACTGTAAGTGATCTTTTCAAGGTTCTTGACATAACAAACTATTTAAATATTTGGTTACAAATATATATGAAATAG
>CALMJY010000285.1 GCA_937864815.1 uncultured Bacteroidota bacterium | reverse complement strand
ATACCGGCTCCGGGGACCCTGAGAATTGCAGGATATTTACCTGTCTTTTTCGGCATTGCGAGTATTCCGTATATCCTTGAACCAATTGCATCGTTCTGAAAACTTATATGATAGACATTTGCTTCGCTGGTGCATCTTTCCGGCATCAGCGTGATCTTAGGATCGAGGTTTATCTTTCTGGCATCGGCAATTGCATTGGTCCAGAAAGAGTCAAAATCGACAGGATCCTTAACAGTTGGCTGGATTTTCTCAGGTTCAAATCCCGCTGTGGCAAGTCCTTCATATCTTTTGCCATCTGCCACAGCCCAGACTCTTACCCTGTAAAACCCCGGGGTCTTCATTGTTCCTGTCAGTTCTGTTTTTCCGTTTTTCAGAACAATGCCCTCCTTTTTCTGATCGGGTATCATTTCTGGTCCGGCTTCATAATCTATTACTGCATTATCGAGTAGATTACCGTCCTTTATTACCTGCACTGTGAATTTCGCAGTTTCATTCACCTTGTAGGTCCAGTCTTTATGGTCAGGGGATACTATCACTTTTATCAGCATTGATCCGGGCTGAGACGAGGCTGTAATGCTGAGAGTGAATACTAAAAGTATTATTCCGGTTTTTGTGAGATAGTTTTTCATCATAATATAATTTTGATTTTAAAGGTATGATGGAACCGCACATGATTGAAAATTATATCATTATGTGTTTGTGATTGGATCTATCATGTGGGTTTCATATTGATATTCATATAATTAATTGTGTAAAGTATCATGAATGAATGGGTTTAAGACAAATTTAACAACTTTTATGTTAAATAATAATCCATTATGCAGACACGTAATAAGAATTCTGAATACCTCCATTACTTAACGGGTTGCGTCTGTTAAAATCTTATAATATGTTAAAAAAAATTAAGCCTTGTGATTGAACTTTTAAGATTAACTTAAATAATGCATCATTAAAAGTTAAAGTCTTTTCTAAAATTCTTTTGGATCAGGAATTAAATAAGTTTGTACTATACCCAACAAACCTGACATGATGAAAACTAAACCGAGTATTTACAGCAATGTAAATATTTTAAATTCTTTGGCCGGCCTTCTGATCATTTTTATAACAGTTAGTGGTTGTAAATCAGGTACCGGTGAAAAAGATAATCAATATACTGCTCCTGCTGCAAATGACGATTATTTTCAGGAGATAGGTTCACAGATCGGGCTTGATTTTGTGCATTCAATCGGAAATGGCACAGAGCACCTGAATAATATAGTAGAATCGAGCGGAGGTGGTGCCTCTTTTCTGGATTTTGACAAGGATGGATTTATCGACCTGTTTCTGAGCAATGGTACCTGGATTGATGGCTTCAGTCATGGTGAAAAACCCGCTGAACCAACACATAATTACCTTTATCGAAACAAAGGTGACGGAACATATGAGGATGTATCCCGCAAGGCAGGCATTGATAATCCTGCCTATTCCATGGGTGCAGCAATAGGGGATTATAATAATGATAGCTATCCTGATATTTACATTTGCAATTACGGAGCAAATGTTCTTTACCGGAACGAGGGCAATGGTAAGTTCACGGACGTTACAAAAAAGGCAGGGGTAGCAGGCTTAAAGGAATGCAGTATCGGAGCTGTATGGTTTGATTATGACCTTGACGGTTTCCTTGATTTATATGTAGGTAACTACCTCAATTTCGACCCGGAATACAAATATTATTATGCACCTGACGGATTCCCGGGTCCGATGGCCTATGATGCCGAAGCCGACTATCTCTATCATAACAATGGCGATGGCACATTCACCGATGTGACAAGGGAAATGGGAATTATTGATATTGACGGACGTGCAATGGGGGTTGGCGCTGTTGATTATGACGATGACGGTTACATGGATATCTATGTTGCCAATGACCATACATTGAATTACCTCTGGCATAATGACGAGGGGAAAAAATTCACCGACAGGGGTACAATGTCAGGTACTGCATTCAGCCAGGCAGGCGAGGCAACAGTGAGCATGTCGGTCGATTTTGCCGATTACAATAATGACGGACTTATGGATATGTTCGTTTCTGATGATACATATTGCTCACTTTATCAGAATCTTGGCAATGGTGTTTTTGCAGACCGTTCCTATCCTGCCGGTATTGCCATGGCTGCAGGACAGTTTGTTGGATGGACATCCTCCTTCGTGGATTATGATAATGATGGTGATGCAGATATTTTCAAAACCAACGGAGCTCTGAAACACCTGTACGGACATGAAGATCAGCTGTTTGATAATCTTGGTGACGGTAAGTTCAGGGATATTTCAAATAGCCTTGGCAGCTATTTTCATGAAGAATACGTAGGGAGAGGAGCCTGTCTGGGGGATTATGACAATGATGGTGATTTTGATATATATATTGCAAATCTGAATAGCAGGGGCATGTTTCTCAGGAATAACAAGGGAAATCAGAATAACTGGCTGATGATCGACCTCGAGGGAACCACCTGTAACAGGGATGCAATAGGTACCAGAGTGAAAATAATTTCAGGAGGGAAAGCACAGATTTCACAGCAAAAAGGTCCCACCGGCTACCTTTCACAGAATGATCACAGGATGCATTTCGGACTTGGTAAAAGTGAAATGGTCGAGTCGATTGAAATTAAGTGGCCATCAGGTAAAACCCAGGTGATTGAGAACACCAGGGCTAACCAGTTGCTGTCAGTCAAGGAACCTAAATAACACCGATTTATAAATGTCACGTTTCAATAAACATTACTTTAATATTCTGTTTTTCTCAGTTAGTGTTATTTTATTAACAGCATGCGGAGGTAATTCCCTGGAGGGAAAACTTATTATTTCTGAAGCTCCTCCCTCAGGTGTACAGGCTGATTATATTACAGGAGAAGGCTGGAGATGCCTTCCTGAATCAAGACTTGCAGCCATTGACCCTCAAAATCCCTCGGCTGCTCCGGAAATACTGACTAAGGATTTCTATTCTGCAGCTATGCCCGACCTTTCATATGACGGTGAAAGGATTCTGTTTGCTGCCCGTAAGGAAAAGGACGATCCATGGCAGATATGGGAGATGAACCTCCGGAATCTTAAATCACGACAGGTAACTAAAACTAATGAAAACTGTATTGATCCTGCCTATATGCCCGGTGACAGACTTGTATTCAGCAGATCAGTGCTTAATGATTCCCTTAAAGCCGGATATTCTCTTTTCACCAGTAACATTGACGGGTCGGATGTTAAAAGAATAACTTTTAATCCTCATACCTATTTTGCTTCAACCCTTATTAAAGATGGTCGTGTGCTTACCATAAGCCGCCAGGTGTATCCTTCGGTAACAGAGGCTGTGGTAATGGTATTAAGACCTGATGGCACAAAGGCAGAGCTTTTCTTTGATACGGGAAATAAAAATACACTGATCAGCAGTTGCCATGAATGTGATAATGGTAAAATATATTTTATCGGAAGACAAAGTGATACCGGTAAGGGGACGATCATGTCTGTTGATTATAACAGACCATTGAATTCCATGAAGTCTGTTTCAGGAACTGACAAAGACTTTCTGTCCGTTGCAAAATTATCCGATAACAGTATTGCTGTATCATGCAGAACAGATAATGGAGGCAGGTATGAGCTTTTCGGTTTCGATACAAATACGGGAGTCACAGGATCAAAAATCTACGGATCAGCAGATTATGATGTGACTGATATTGTTTATGTGGCACCTTATATCAGGCCACGTAAGCTTCCAAGTGAGGTCGATATGGGAGTTAAAACAGGATTGATTCTCTGCCAGAATATTAATGTCACCGGAATGACTTCTCCGGAAGCAGGGTTTTCACTCCCTCTTGCCGACAGAATAGAAATAATGGGAGTTGACTCATCTCTTGGAATGGTTAAAGTTGAGAATGACGGATCAGTTTACCTGAAAGTTGCAGCCGACATTCCATTCCGTATAAGAACACTCGATGCAAAAGGTTCTGTCGTAAATGGACCAGGGGGATGGTATTATCTCAGGCCTAATGAACGTCGCGGATGTATAGGATGTCATGAAGACCGTGAAATGGTACCGGCAAACAGATATGCTGTGGCAGTCAGCAAAAATCCTGTAGCTGTACCGGTTCATTATGAAGGGATAAAGGAAAAAGAAGTAGAATTGGAGTAATTTGCTAAATATGAGGAAATTGATTGTTTCAGTGGGCGTTATTGCAGTATTACTGGTACTTGTTTTCATCCCTGGGAAAAAATGGGCAAGAGAACATGTAAACTACAAAACTGCAGTTAACGACCATTCGCTGAATTGCCTGAACTGTCATCTGTATAATTCAAAATCTCCGCTGATTTCAAAAATGGTAAACAGGGATTACCTGTCACCTATGAATATCGCAGTGTCTGAAGACGGGAAAAAACTATTCGTCACAGCACAGGATGCTGACAAACTATTTGTTATAGATGCTGCTGAGAGAAAGATCCTTGGAAAAATTGATGTGGGTCGCAAGCCGCATAGTGTGATACTTGATAATACAGGTAGTAATGCATATGTGACAAACCAGTGGTCCGACAATGTATCAGTGATTGACCTGGCTGAAATGAAAGTGGTTGATACACTTTCAACCGGGAACGGACCTGCTGGTTTATCATTCAGTTCCGACGGAAAGGTATTATACGTTGTCAATTCTTACAGTTCTGATCTGACTGTAATTGATCTTGCGAGCGGAATCGAAATAACCAGGCTTAATACAGGAAACAATCCGACAGGAATACAGCTTTCTCCCAACGGAAAAGATCTTTACGTCACTGCACGAAGAGCAGTTATTACCCCGTATGGAGAGCCTGTGACCACTGATCTTACTCTCGTTGACGACCAGTCGAGGAGATTGAAATCATTCCTGCCTGTCGAGTCAGCATACCTGATGGAAAATATAGCTTTTACACCTTCGGGTGATCTTGCCCTGGTAACTCTTATCAGACCAAAGAATCTTCTTCCCACCCTGCAGGTGGAAAAAGGGTGGATGATGAATCATGGCTTTGGTGTTATTGAACAGAAAGGTGATGGAAGGATAATTCAGCTTCTTACTGATGAGCCTCAGGCATTCTACCCCGACCCTTTTGATATTGTGATTACAGGGGATGGTAAAAGAGCTTTCATTTCAAGCTCGGGGGTCAATATGATTACTGTTATAGATATTGATTCTGTAAGAAATCTTATCGCAGAATCCACCCCCGAAATGCTTAGTCTCTGGGCAAATCATCTTGGGATAAGCAGCCGGTATGTTGTGAAGAGAATACCAACAGGAGCAAACCCGAAAGGACTCGCCCTTTCACCTGATGGAAAATACCTCTATGTTGCCGAACACCTCAATGACATGATTGGAGTTATCAGCACCGAAACTATGGAGAGAACAGGTGAGATTGAACTCGGTTCTTCTTCCAGGGTAACTGTGCTTAGGAGAGGCCGGCAACTCCTGAATAATGCTGGCCGCACCTTTCAGACTCAGTATTCCTGTTATACCTGTCACCCTGATGAGCACGAGGATGGCCTTATGTACAATATGGCATCGAAAGATATGGGAAGAAATATAACTAATACCCAGTCACTAAGGGAAATAGGCGATACTCCTCCCTTCAAGTGGAGCGGAAAGAACCAGACAGTTTATAAACAGGATGGTATGAGATTCTCAACAGTGCTTACAAGAACAGAACAATTTCCATATAATGATCTGGATGCTATTTCATCCTATATCATGCGGGGAAATCATTATCCTCCTAATCTTCAGTTCAATCCTGACGGAGTTCTTACAGAAGCACAGGAAAGGGGAAAGATTATTTTTGAAAGGACACGTGATAATAACGGTAATGAAATTCCGGAAAATAACCGTTGTATCACTTGTCATCCGGCTCCTTACTATACAAATCTGAAATTTGCTGACGTTAACACTCTGACAGCGAGCGATGATTCAATTCTATTCGACACTCCCCACCTCAACAATATATTTTCTTCACCACCTTATCTGCATGACGGAAGAGCCAAAACACTTGAGGAAATATGGACTTTATACGGTAAGACAGACAAGCATGGAATGGTGAATGATATGACCAAAGGCCAGCTAAATGACCTGGTTGAGTACCTGAAGTCACTCAGAAGTCCTGACTATGAATCAGGGAATAGCAAAATTCAGAAAGCTTCGTTTAATAAGGAATAATACATTACCTGACTATGAAAAAGATTGTAAGAAGTAACTATTTCAAGATAACAGTACTTGCTGTTATGCTTCTGGGTGCATTATCACTTGGTTTCATCCTGAAAGAAAAAGAAACAGGGAAGGAATATACTCAGCCAGGCATGGTTGTATCACTACCCGATGACCTGGTAAAGAGGGCAGCTATTCCTGGCCTGCCCGCACCTGACGATGCTGAAAAAGCAGTACCTGTCTACGGTAACTGGAAAAACTTTACAACGAAGGATGGCCTGCCATCAGATAAGTGCTATTGTGTGAGGGTGTCCGGGGATAAGACCTATGTCGGAACGCATGACGGACTGGCTGTTTATGAAAAGGGGAAATGGAAGACCTATACATCAAAGGACGGGCTATCTCATAACGGGGTTGTGTCAGTTGATGTCAGTGAGATTACAGGCGACGTTTGGATAGGAACACTTGGTGGTCTTACCCGCTGGTCGGCAGGTAAGTTTGAAATATTCAACCAGTTTAACAGCGGCATGCCGAATGATCTTGTATATATGGTTATATGCGATGGTCCTGATGTCTGGGTTACCACAGGCGGAGGGGCAGGCCGTTATAATACACTGAAGAAGGAATGGGAGATCTTTACCGAACAAAATGCTCCTATGCATGAACCCTGGACATACGGTGTATCGGCCGGTGATGGCAAGGTTTACATTGCTGCATGGGGAGGCGGAGTTATTGAGTACAATCCGAAGACAAAACAATTCCGCGACCATACTGATCCTGACGGTTTCATGGAAATTGACCTGCAGCCTGATGATGGTCTCGTTCATGATATTACAACAGCAACTTCATATGCAGATGGAATCCTTTGGGTTTCAACCTATTTCGGAATGAGCAGGTATGATGGTAAATACTGGAAAGGGTATTTTAAGGAAGACAGCGGCCTCGCCAGCAATTTTATTAATTTCCTCAGAGCTGAAGGTCCATGCGCATTTATGTGCACTGACAATGGTTTCAGCAGCACAAACGGGACCAACTGGGTTACTTATAAAAAGAATGAGAATGATGCAAATGGTGTGGCGATAGTGACTACAGGCGGAGTGAAGAAAGAGATCCCGCAAAGTCCGTCAATATCCCATAATTTCATAATTGGCGTTGACGGGCAGGATGATGTTATGTGGGTTGCCACCTCGAAAGGAGTCAGCCGTGGAGAGAAGCTTAAATTATAACCGGTAACCGGTAATCGGTAATCGGTAATCGGTAATCGGTAATCGGTAAATCAACAACCAGCAACCAGTAACAAAAAAAATAACCTAATCGCAAATTAAACAAACAACCTGATGACGGAACAAAAAATACTGATCGATCTTAACAACCTTACAGAAGGTGAACGCCTTGAAATGTCAAAGCTTGGGATACTTGGTCCGGAGAGTAAAATAACTCCGACAGTTATTCCTGAAATACATAAAGACCGGCCACCGATTGAGAAGCATGTCACTCATGCCCCTCATGTGATAAATGAAGCTTATAATTATATAAAGCCATCCTCATTCTCAAGAGCCCTTCGTCTGGATATCGGTGATTACAAAATTCTTCTTATCTCAGGAACAGCAAGTGTAAATGAAGAAGGAAAAGCAGAGCATATAGGTGATTTTAAAGCTCAGCAGTGGAGAACCTACAGGAATATCACAAACCTGCTTGCAGCCGAGGGAATGACCTGGCATGATGTTGTAAGGACCACCAACTATCTGCGGGATATTGAGAGAGACTATGCGGAATTCAACAAGATCAGAACTACCTTTTACAGCTGGCTGGGTCTCGATCCTCTGCCGGCAAGTACAGGTATCCAGGCACGGCTTTGCTGGGAGACACTTCTGATAGAAATTGAAGCTTACGCAGTATGTAAAGTCAAATAGCCTGAATTATAAAAAATAAATCCATGATAAAACGATTCCTGTTCTTTTCTTTGTTTGCTGCGGTAACATTATTAAATGTATACGGACAGGCAAAACCTGCAAACTACGGCAATATACCGGATGAACTGGTCGCCTTCGATAAATACATGAAAGCCTACAAATACCATTTTCTGGAACCAATGCAGTTTTACGGTGCAGGCAGGGAAAAAATTGCACCTGTGGGACTAAAGGAAATAAGAATAGGATTTCTCGGACCACTTGAGGGCACTAACCTGGTCCTGATGGGAAAGCAAATGCTTAACGGATCTACAATGGCTATTGAAGAAGCTAACAAAAGAGGCGGATTCAACGGGATACCATATAAACTCATGGTTCATAATGATGTAGGACTCTGGGGAGCTGCTGCCAATGAAATTGTTAAGATGGATGATGAGGGTGTCTGGGCATGGCTTGGCTCTATTGATGATTTTGTTTCACATGTGGCCATCAGGATTACTCTGAAACTTGAGATCCCAAATGTAAACACCGGAAATCCTGATCCCACATTTACAGAAACAAATATCCCATGGGTAATCAGAACAATTCCTGATGACCGGCAGGCATGCTATGTGATGGCTAAACAAATGGTGGATATCGACAAACACAAACGTATAGCTGTAATCAGGACAGGCAGCAGGTATGGCCGTGTCGGAGTGGTCCATCTTAACAGAACCACAACCCGTCTGGGGTATCCGTTCATTCTTGAAGAACGTTTCAAGGATGGTGAAACAGATTTCACGGACCGTCTTGAAAGGATAAAAAAGACAAATCCTGATGCCATAGCAATATGGGGAAATGCAAAGGAATCGGCTTTGATTCTTAACCAGATCCGTGCATTGGGGATGAATCAGCCTGTTTATACATCCGACAGGGTAATCAGTGAAGAATTTATGAAAATTGCCGGTAAAAATGCAGAGGGTATAAAAACTACCTGCCAGTACAATCCCGACTCAAATGATCCGAAACTTAAGGCTTTCCGGATTGCTTACAGGCAGCGTTTCGGAATTGAACCTGACGTTATTGCGGCCCATGCATATGACGGGATGAACATTCTGTTATCAGCTGTTCAGAAAGCCGGACTGAACCGCGCTAAGATCCGTGATATTTTAACCGATAATAGAACTTTCCAGGGTTATGAAGGTGTTACCGGAAAGGTGATTTTTGATCAAACCTGGAACAATATACGGCCAATTTATGCTGCCAAGGTTGTAAATGGTAAGTTTGAATTCGGACCTGCTCCAAGATGGGTTAAGGAGGAGGTCATTTATAAGAAAGTCTCAAGAGAAGGGGAATATTAATTACCTAAAAATGAACAAATCAGTTTGTGATGTCCCTATGAGAACCTCCTTTCCGGTACCTGAAAGGGTTGACAGGAAAAATAATCCGGAAGGGAGTGTAATCAGCATAAAGGGAAATGATATTGGTGGCAAAGGAGTAATAATAATTGCCGGTCCATGTGCGGTGGAAAGCAAAGAGCAGCTTTTTGAAACTGCAAGGAAAGTCATATCTGATGGCGCCAGGATACTGCGTGGCGGCGCTTTTAAACCCCGTTCCTCCCCGTATAGTTTTCAGGGCATGGGAGAGGAGGGACTTAAACTCCTTAACGAGATAAGTTCTGAAACAGGAATGCCTGTTGTGACAGAAGTGATGGATACACGACAGATTGAACTGGTATCGCAATATGCCGACATGCTCCAGATTGGTTCAAGGAACATGCAGAATTATCCGCTTCTGAAAGAAGCAGGTCACAGCAAAAAACCGATCCTCCTCAAGCGCGGAATGATGGCAACTGTTGAGGAATTCCTTCTTGCAGCAGAGTATATCCTCAGTCATGGGAACGAACAGGTGGTCCTGTGTGAAAGGGGAATACGTACATTCGAGACTTCTACAAGGAATACCCTGGATCTGAATGCAGTGCCAATGCTGAAAAACCTTACACACCTGCCGGTGATTGTTGATCCAAGCCACGGAACAGGACTCAGATGGATGGTGCCTGCCATGGCAAAAGCTGCAATAGCAGCAGGTGCCGACGGGATTATTATGGAAGTTCATTACAGCCCCGAAACCGCCCTTTGCGATGGTCAGCAATCTCTCAGCCCTGATGAGTTTGCTATTCTTATGTCTGACCTCAAAAAAATAGCCCTTGCTGTAGGCAGAGATATACTGTAACTGAATTCAGGATACTAAGATGAAACCAGTTTTATCGATATTTCCGGCAATATCACTATTCCTTGTCCTGAAATATGGGATTCCTGTTACTTCTTTCGCAACTCCCGTCACATTATCTGAAATCGCCATCGTACTGCAAACACCCCCCCTTGGGGGGGCCGGGGGGGTAAATACAGAGGGGCTTAATCCCCAACCCCTCCAGTGGGGGCTTAACCCCCAAACCCCTCAATGGGGGCTTTACCCCCAAACCCCCCAAGGGGGGCTTTACCCC
>CALMJY010000284.1 GCA_937864815.1 uncultured Bacteroidota bacterium | reverse complement strand
AACCTAAATTTCTGTCAGCATGAAGAAAACTATCATTGCAGGTATATTGCTTTTCGTTAATCTGATTGGACAAGGCCAGGGCAATGACCTTGACAAAGGACAGGTGGGTTATGTTCCCACACCTGAAAATCTTCAGAACCGCGAATGGTTCAGGGATGCTCATTTCGGAATGTTCATACACTGGGGAGTCTCAAGCGTGCTGGGTGAAGAGATAGGATGGGCCTTGTCGGGAAAGGATGTGAATGAATACCGGAAGAACATGGGCAGGTTCAATCCGGTGAAGTTCGATGCTGCAACTGTTGTAAAGCTGGCAAAGGATGCGGGGATGAAATATATAACCTTTACCACACGGCATCACGACAGTTTCAGTATGTTTGACACGAAATATTCCGACTGGGGAATAATGGGTACACCTTATGCAAGGGATGTACTCAAAATGCTTTCAGAAGAGTGTCAGAAGCAGGGAATAAGACTATTCTGTTACTACTCTCTTACAGATTTCTATCGTCCTGATTATTGCCAGGGTAATGTCAAAAAGGGAAAAGGCATTAAAGGTGAATGCAACTGGGATTCTTATATTCAGTTCATGAAAAACCAGCTGACAGAGATACTTACCAATTATGGTCCGATTTACGGTATTTGGTTTGACGGACATTGGGACCAGGTTGAAAGGCTGAAAAATGAGCGCAACGGTAAACAGCTTCGTGAATGGAAGTATGATGAAATATATAAACTTATACATGATCTTCAGCCGGGTTGCATGATCGTAAATAACCATCACCTGGCTACTTTCCCGGGTGAAGATTTTCAGACATTTGAGCGTGATTTGCCCGGCAGCAATACAGGTGGAGGATATTCGGCCGATGCTAAAATAGCAGTGGATCTCCCGCTGGAATCAAGCGACATAATTGGAAAGGCATGGGGATATGTAACAAATGATACAATTGACCGGTCTGTAAAGGAACTGATTCATTTACTGATCGGATCTGCAGGTCTGGGTTCCAACCTGCTTCTGAATATTGGTCCAACTCCTGAAGGAGAAGTCCGGAAAGCCCATAGTGAAAGGCTTCTGGCGATGGGCGAATGGCTTAAGGTGTACGGGGAAACAATTTACGGAACACGAAAAAGCTTTATGCAACCAGCACCATGGGGTGTTGCTGTTGAAAAAGGTGACATGGTATATATTCATATTACTAAGCCCGAAAAGATTAACAAGGGACTGACTATAAATAACTTCCCCTATAAAATCAGCAAGGCCTACAGTTTCGAAACAGGCAAAACTGTCGAATTTAAATCAGGCAAGGCAGCTTCAGATGTAAGTCTTCAATTATCTAACCTTGATCCTAATGCAATTGATAATGTATTTATATTGCAGGTTTCCCGGTGATAAATTGGTGCTATGTTAATAAGTTGCACCGATTGTTTTTTATTATAAATTTGCACTTCAATTCTGCCTTCTTTTCTTTCGGCCAGTAGACCGCAAGACCAGAAGACCAGGAGACAATTAAAAGGCCCGGATGGTGGAATGGTAGACACGCAGGACTTAAAATCCTGTGGCCATAACGGCTGTGGGGGTTCAAGTCCCCCTCCGGGTACAGAAAAAGAGTGAGAGTGAGAGCGAGAGCGAGCACTCTCATCTCTTTTTCCTCAATACTCACTTTCACACTCACACTTTTTATTTTCTAATTTCTTTTATAAATTAGCTCTTGCATCGCTGCAATTTTTATTCAATAGTGCTAACTAAAAACTACAAGTCATGTTTGATTTTCAAAAACTTGATGTCTATCAGAAGTCAAAGAACCTCTGCAAAGAAATTTATTCAATTCTCGATGAAAAGAATTTTGACAGGGTGACAAATGACCAGCTCAGAAGAGCATCCTTCAGCATAATGTTGAATATTGCTGAAGGGACGTCCCGATTCAGTAACAAAGACCGTAAAAACTTCTTTGTCATAGCCAGAGGCAGTGCATTCGAATGTGTAGCTATCCTGGAATACCTTCATGACACAAAAGAAATCACTCAAAATGTTTTCCAGGAGATGGAACAAAAACTAGAAGAAATCTCAAAAATGCTGTTTGGCCTTATTAAAAGTCAAGAGTGATAATTTATCTTTAATCTTAATATATTGTTGCAACTTTTGTCCGTTGGGGGTACTGAAAAAGAGTGAGAGTGAGAGCGAGAGCGAGCACTCTCATCTCTTTTTCCTCAATACTCACTCTCACACTCACACTTTAAAAATGACAAGAGGTCAAAATCGACCTCTTGTTTCTTTTTATGACATTCTGACACCCTCACTAATTCGCGGGATGAGATGTATAGTGATTTTCAGGGGGAGGGTTGCAACTTTTAATTTGAAAAAAATGAATTTTTTACCGGAGTTTCAATCAGTGAATGGTTAATCCCGTCCCTATTCTTATCAAACTCCCCAAGACTCCACTAATCCTGAGGATGAGTTGAATGGGTTCCGTAAAAACAGGTATCAGGAATTTATCAGTATTTCTATTTCAGATTTTAATACAGGAATTTCCCTGGTCAGAATACCCCAGATGATAACATCGTCAACCTTATCATATCCATGGATCACCCAGTTTCTTAAATCAACAATCCGTCTGGGATTCGAGATCTTAATTGTGGCATCAATTTTCATTAGCCTGTTAAGAGCTTCACCGATAATCCCTAATTCTCGTTCTATTGCCCTTCGTAAAAGTTTGTTTGACTGGTAGTTGCTGAAATCCCTTTGACTACCAAGAAATAATTCAATTGAATCAATTGATTCCTTTATATCAAAAAGATATTTCCTTATTTCAAGCTGCATACAATAATAATTTTGTTTTCTCTACACTTTCAATAAAGAATGGATTGTGCAGAGATTTATCTGTTACAAGATCAA
>CALMJY010000283.1 GCA_937864815.1 uncultured Bacteroidota bacterium | reverse complement strand
AAAAAACAGATTCGATTGGGAGAATGAAGAGATGCAGGCTCTTTACAAAATACTCGACTGGGCAGAAGCTAACGATGCAGACGTTTTCCTGCAACAGATGTGGAGTAACGTTAAATGGAATTCATATCCCGGAGTGCAGCCACTGCTGAGTGCCCCAAAATCAGTTGAGGATTTTGCAGAAGGATTTGCAACACTTGCTGAATATCTTACGGTTACAAAAAAATACTCCTGCATCAAATGGCTCTGTATTACAAATGAACCCCCGGGCGGAAGCTGGGGATCATGGTGGAGCATGGGGGAGACAAATCCTCCTGTAACTCCCGCCTGGCGGGAAGTCAGAAAGGCTTTGGATAAAAGAAATATTACCATCCCCGTATCTGGTCCTGACTGGACCGATCTTCCTGTTTTTGATGCATCAAAGATCGATTTTGATGAATTTATAGGTGCATACGACATTCATTCTTACCAGGGAATTGACGCTGAAAAGCAAAAGATAGTCGAAGACTGGGCCAGGTGGGCAAAAGAGCACAACAAACCAATGTTCCTTTCAGAGATCGGTGATATGAGACTCGGATGGAAAGATACTAACCCCGGACCAAAATCTTTTGCAGCAGCAATGTCTAATGCGGAATCAGTATTAAGAGGGTTAAGCGCCGGAGTAAGCGGATTCAACAGATGGAGCTTCACCAATAGGGGCGACCTTGACGGCCAGTGGCAACTTATAAGGACATGGGATATTGAAAATCAGAAATATTCAGACAAGATTGAACCTGAAACTGTTGCTTTTTATGGATATGGAATTATTACCCGTTTTATGGCAAAACACTCTTCGGTGGTATTTACAGATACAATTTCCAATAGTTCCTTACTGTCTCATACATTAAAAACTGATGACGGTAATCTAACGACCTATATTCTTAATAAAAGTGATTCGGCACAGATTATTACTCTTAAAATAACAGGATCAGGTAACACCAAATTATATCTTTACAGGGTGACGGAAGATGAACTGACCAGATCAGGATTCAAAATGGATCCACTGAAAGAGATTGATATTAAGAATGGGAAAATAATTACAATCGACCTCCCTGCGAGGAGCATTAATACACTTAGTACTTTTAAAAGCATGCATTCTGAAATGGCCAGAACGAAAAATTAATTATGGGAACACGAATAAAGATTTGCTGCATACAGGATACAGAAGAGGCTAAAATTGCAGTAGAATCAGGTGCTGATGCGCTTGGACTTGTGGCAAGGATGCCAAGTGGCCCGGGACCTATTTCAGATGACTTGATCAGGAAGATTTCACTATCAGTTCCACCCCTTATCGGGACTTTCCTCCTTACCTGTGAAACATCGGCTTCTGAAATCATTAAACACCATCAGAGAACATATACCAATACTATTCAGATAGTTGACTTACTGTCCGATGGTACCTATAGTCAAATAAGGGAGGCATTGCCCTCGGTGAAAATTGTTCAGGTTATCCACGTTATTGATTCCGGATCTGTTGATCTTGCTGTAAAAATCTCAGACAGTGTGGATGCTCTCCTCCTGGACAGCGGAAATCCTGGTCTGAAAGTTAAAGAATTGGGAGGCACCGGCAGGGTTCATAATTGGGATCTGAGCAGAAAGATCAGGGAGAAGTCTAAATGCCCTGTTATCCTGGCCGGAGGATTAAATCCGTCAAATATAAGACAGGCAATTGATCATGTCAAACCTTTTGCTGTTGATATTTGTAACGGGGTTAGGACAAATGGAAAACTGGATAAAAACAAGCTTATGGAATTCATCAGGAACGTTTACAATATCTGATTGTATATTCCGTTTATATAAATACATTTTAACAAGCTCAATGTGTTTAAAATGAATAGAGACCGGCTCCTTATTATTCTGTTTTCATTAGGTCTGTATTCCTGTTCCAGGGATGAGGTGAAACCATTATATGACGATCCTATCATTGGAATCTGGACTTTTTCCGACTACCTGGAAAACAAAGAAGTTTATATGAGATCTGAGTCATTTATTGACAATCATTGTTACAATTTTAAACCTGATGGTACCCTGATTGAAAGAAAAAATTCAGGTTTTTGCGGAACACCTCCGATTAATTATGAAAATTACAATGGTACCTGGGCAAGTGTAAATGATACTGTAATACTGATTAATGTTGGTTACTGGGAAGGCACTACCTCATACTACCTTGATATTGAAACAATAAATGCAGAAAAGCTGGAATTAATATTTGTACCGGGGAGCCAATAAACTTTTGGTGTATCAATCATCCCGTATTTTGTAATTAAGTTGCCTGAAAACGAATCATAATTATTACCCTCCCCAATGGAGGGTGTTTTATTATTCATAACTTTACTACAACAGTATGTTATGAATAGTAAAATCAGTATAAAAGAGCAAATGAACCGATGGGGTAAAAAAGGTATCCCCTTTCTTTTTATTATTGATTTCGAATTGATCAAACCATTGATATTCAGAATAGAAGATATAGATCCAAAAAAACTGCTCTACAACATAAATGGAAA
>CALMJY010000282.1 GCA_937864815.1 uncultured Bacteroidota bacterium | reverse complement strand
CAATCCTGTAGTTTTCCTTACCATCACGGTCTTTTCGTATCATAAACCGCTGTTTGAACTTGCCGCCAATGGTATAGACTATTTCATCAGGGATAAAATCGGCATCTGCGGGAAGTCTTGAAAAGTCGGCTACAATTACCTTCGGATCTTTTCGTGCATCCTGAATCATTTTTACATGCATCGAACCATGTTGTAAATCATAAATCTGCTGATGGCATTCGGCACATTTCGCCGAACCTACATACTGAGCGCCTTTCTGCAATTCAGGCTGAAGGTCGTTAAAAGTACCAACCCTTTCCCTGGTTACCTGTTTGTAAAAAAAGATAAGGCTCCTGAATGGAGAAAAATAAAGGACAATACTTAATAAAAAAAGCAGCGCCAGTATTATAGTTGTTATTTTGATAATCTTGTCTCCTCTTATCATTTTTTTGATTTATTTACGAAGTTTTAACGGGGCGATAGGAATTACCACCAGGAACGAAACCGCCCAGGGGCATGCATTATCAAGATATTCTATTCCTTGTTCAGGAAAAATGTCGCCCTTTTTGGGAAGCCCGGTTGCGATGTAATCAAACGAGGTTTCCAGTTCAACATCGCGAAGCCAGCAGTCCTTTTTTATCCATTGAAAAATGCCAAAAGCTATATCCAATTCGAAGTTCAGTTTATGCGTGTAATTTCTTTTGTCATAAGGCCTTTTAGCCGGACTAAATTTATCAACTATGTCGAAATGAGCATCTGACCATCCCCTGGTTTGTTCAAACGTAAAAAGCGAAAAATTAAGTTCAGATTCAATTTCCGGATAATTATCGTTTATTTCTGTGCCCAAATCGGTTGACGTTCCACCTGTAAAAAGGTTCTCGTCGGTTTTGGTAAAAGGTTTCCACATTGTTTCGAAAGTAAGCCCAACCCGTGGTATGGCAGTTTCAATCCCAAACGAAAAAATCATTTCGAAAACCTGTTCTGTACCTGTCTGTTCTACTGACGGTGTACCGGTTTGTGAGATGCTTTTTATACGCGGTGGTTTTATAAAATTTTCGATGGTATAAGTAGGTTCAAACTTGAGTTCAACCGGGCCCAGAAATAGTTTTTTCTCTGTGTCTGGTTTTTCCTGACCATATATGTGTGAAATGCCTGAAAAACAAAAAACGACAGTGGCAAATATCCGGATGCCAATAATTCGGGAAAACGACATAATCAATTTTTTTAATTTTTACTGCTATTTAGCTATAAATTTTGTAGAAATACTGAAATCAACTGAATTTTGTTCAAGTACATGATACTTCTCATTATGCGAATAACCTAAGCTCCCATCCGCTAACTTCTGCAATTTTTAATGCAATGGCTAAGCCTAGACCCAAGGCATCAGGGTTGTCAGACTTCTTGCAGAAACGGTTGAAATTTTTTGCATTATTCAATGAAGATTTGTTCCCTGCATTTGCCATTGTCAGACTCTGTGCATTCAGTGTTACAGAAATATGACCGTTTTTCACATTATGCGTGAAAGCATTTTTCAACAGGTTTTGAATCAATATTTCAGTCAGCATGTAATTTCCATAAATGGTCGAGCCGGATTGATAAAACTCAATCAATTTATAGTAACTATTATATCTTTCGGATATGTCCAAAAATGCCATCTTTGAATTCAGGTGATTCAATAACCCTGTTCAGGCTTTTCAGCTTTTTACTGCTGATTGTCTTCCCGGTTCTGATATCAATCCATTCGATCCTGTATGGGCCCTGTTCCATTTCTGCAGAAATATTCAGACTGACTTTGAGAGGCTGGAACTTATTATCAGGATCATCATTCATCAGGTACATAAGGATTTCCTTGCCATCGGCACAGGCATAAACCCTTACATTTTCATTGTCAGTCCTTATCTTATCGTTTATATTTTTACTGTTGAATTCATTCCACTTTATCCTGCTGCAAAATTCACTGAAACCACTCATCCATTTCAGTTTTTGCTCCGTAAGCTCAGGCCAGGTATTCGGAGAAACCCACGGATGAAGATTTCCTGCAGCTCCCACAGCCAGCGGTGCCCAGAGGAAATGAAGAAAGCCCCTTTCAAATTCATAATCAGTTGCATCAGGATAATCCATTCCACCCTCACCCACATAAACAGGGTCACCGTGAGTCAGAGCCTGTTTTATCCTGTAAGCCAGAGTATCCATCATTGTCTCCGGATCATTCCCTTTTGGATTATAACCGTAAACACGAACCGAACCGCAGTCCATCTCTCCTTTCGGATCAATGCCTGTATTGTACTGGAAAGTAACAATGCGTCCGGAACCGTCAAGCTTTTTAATATAATCATACATTCCTGCTTTCCATGCCTCAGTTTTCTTCGAATCATTTACCAGGTCCCACATAATAATTATTGGCTCGTCCTTCCATCTTTCCACAAAATACCTGTAACGGTTCTTCATTGCCTCCCATGATGCAGTATGAATAGTATCTCTAAGATCATCGGCATTTGTTGTTGTGCCTGATTCACTATGTTCCCTGTTGTAAATCTGGTCTTTCCCGTTCCATCCCCAGTTACCTTTTTGCTCCCTTATGCAGTTCTCATTCCAGAAACTGATATTCAGATATATCCCATACTTTGTACAATAGTAAATAACACTGTCAAGTGCCTGCATCTGCTTTTCATCAAATTGTCCCACGACAGTTTCGGGATCGGCTCCAAGGCCCGCCCATATGCGCAGATAATTTATTCCATGCTGTGACCATATTCTCATCATTGAGTCTATGGCAGCACCCTTCCTGTAAATAAGAAAATGATTAAGACCTGTCGGGATATATGGAGTACCGTCTTCGAATACAAAATACCTGCCGTTTCCGTCAACCTTAAGAACACCATGATTGACAAAACCCGGTGATTCATTCTTAGCTGATTCTGAAGAACATGATGTTAAAAGAAAAGTTACCAGAATAGCTGGCAGCAAATTTTTTAAGTATGTGGTAATTCTCATCTGTGAAATATATAACAATGAATAATGTACTGTATATCAAC
>CALMJY010000281.1 GCA_937864815.1 uncultured Bacteroidota bacterium | reverse complement strand
ACTTTTTACCCCCCACCCCCCAAGGGGGGCTTATGCGGGGAGCAAAGTCCCCCCTGGGGGATTTAGGGGTAAGACTATAGAGAAAATATTAATTTTGGCTGTAAGAATTGAAAATTAATTTATTTAAATCTATTAATATGATCTACAAAGGTAAAAAAGAAGCGTATCCGGGAATAAAAAAAATCAAGTTCGAAGGGAGCAAATCCAAAAACCCTCTTGCTTTCAGATGGTATAATCCTGACCAGCTGGTATCGGGAAAAAAGATGAAGGATCACCTTCGTTTTGCAGTTGCATACTGGCATTCTTTCTGTGGTGACGGTAGTGATCCTTTCGGGAATGCAACAAGAATATATCAATGGAAGGATGCTAAAGGCGACGATAAGGCAAAACAGCGTCTTGATGCCGCATTTGAATTCATAACAAAGCTTGGAGCTGAATTTTACTGTTTTCATGATACTGATGTGGTTGGAGGTGACGGATCGGTTTTCGATATTGAAAAGAAGCTTGAGAAATTCGTACCTGTTATGAAGAAAATGCAGGAGCAGACTGGGGTGAAGCTCCTCTGGGGTACGGCAAATCTCTTCTCTCATCCGCGATATATGAACGGAGCAGCTACCAATCCCGATTTTACTGCAGTAACCAACGTAGCCGTCCAGTTGAAGAATGCAATTGCAGCAACAGTTGAGTTAGGTGGCAGCAATTATGTTTTCTGGGGAGGAAGGGAAGGTTATATGAGCCTTCATAACACAGATATGAAACGCGAGCTTGAACATATGGGTATGATGCTTTCACTGGCACGGGACTATGGAAGGAAGATCGGATTCAGGGGAACTTTCCTGATTGAGCCTAAACCAATGGAACCCTCAAAGCACCAGTATGATTACGATTCGGCAACAATTATAGGATTCCTTCGTCAGCACGGACTCGATAAAGACTTCAAACTTAATATTGAAACCAATCATGCCACCCTTGCTGGTCACAGTTTCCAGCATGAATTACAGGTTGCAGCAGATGCGGGGATGCTTGGAAGTATTGATGCGAACAAGGGAGACTATCAGAATGGATGGGACACAGATGAGTTTCCAACAAATATCTATGAAATAACTGAGGCAATGATGGTTATACTCCGGATGGGAGGATTTACAAATGGAGGCATAAACTTCGACGCCAAAATTAGGCGCAATTCAACCGATGTGGAAGATATATTCATTGCCCACATAAGTGGTATGGATACCTTTGCCAAAGGGCTTCTTGTAGCAGATAAGATTCTGAAGGACAGTGATTATCTGAAAATGAAAAAAGCCAGGTATTCATCATTTGACAAAGGCAGGGGAAAAGATTTTGAAAAAGGAAAGCTTACACTGGAAATGCTGTGCTCGATTGCCTCTGAACTGGGTGAACCAAAGCTGACAAGCGGAAAGCAGGAAAAGCTTGAGCAACTTATTAATATGTACCTTGGTTAGCATAATCAATGAAAACCGGAAAATTAGTTATTGAACACAAAAGCAAATTCGGTTTTAACAAAACCGTAAAATTGCTTACAGCTGCCGCTGAAAAGTACGAATGGAAAGTTCCTTTTGTACACGATCTTCAACAGTCACTTGCAAAATCAGGACAGACAGTAAAGCCTGTAAAAGTGATTGAGATATGCAAGCCAAAGTATTCAGGAAAAATGCTTGAACTGAATGATGAACGTATAATCTCAGTTATGATGCCATGCAGGATCTCTGTTTATGAGAAAGATGACGGTAAAACCTATATCGGTCTTATGAATATTGCTGAAATGGTTACATCCTTGCCTGCAAAAATGGCCTCGGTTATGAGAGCTGCCGCTGATGAGACTTTTGAAATCGTCCAGACCGTAGCCAGGGAGCCCGACTAGTTGTGATTACAGGAATTCCCATTTCCATGTCCGCATCCGCATTGATGGCTGCTCCTGTTTAAACTGACAATTTCAGGGGCATGTGTAATGAAGTTAATGTCTTTGTGATTATGAGGCTGATGGTTTCCACAGCTGCTTCCTTTGTCAACAAGTGCTCCTTTAAGATACCGTTTTACAGATTCAGTTGCATCTCCTTCGCAACCCCTTATAACACTGATACCACTTCTATTAAAAGCTTTTGTTGATCCTCCTCCGATTCCGGCAGCAAGCACAACATTGACTCCGTCTGATGCAAGAGTACTTGCAATATCGGTATTGCAGCCGCATCCTCCGGGAGATTTCACTGCTTTAACTCCTTCAATATCTTTTGTATCTGAAATTGTAAATACAATATAAGATTCTGTATCGCCTATATGGCTCTCAATCTTATTATCCTTTGAAACTGGCACTGCGATTTTCATGATATAATTGTTTATGTAGTTATTATTTTAAAAACCGGCGGATTTGCAATAGACTTTTTAACCTTACATAGTTCAGCGGCACTAACTACCGATTCCCTGTATTTTTCCGGAAAGTCAGGGGGCAGACTGATCTCAATCGTAATATCGAGAGGGAGATCAGTTTTTTCATCCCATAACATTTTCTGGAATATCCTGATATTGTCAACCGGTATACCTCTTTTATCACAAAATGATTTCACATATATTCCGGCACAGGTGCCAATCGAAGCCATAAACAGGTCGAAAGGTGACGGTGCAACATTGCCTCCTCCGTTGTCAAGCGGCTGGTCTGTCCTGATTGCATGTCCGTTGTATAGAGCAGTTACTACTTTTCCTCCTTCAAATGTTATTTCCATAATCCCTCTAAATAAAAGACTCCTTCAGTTGACTAATTTTTTCACCCCTAAATCCCCCAGGGGGGACTTAACATTACTAAAATGCAAAGCCCCCCTTGGGGGGTGGGGGGTGTTTTAAACCTCTAATAAAGTTCAAGCAATAAACAATAAAATAGCTAAATTGTTTACCAGGTTCTTTTTTTCATGAATTCATCAAGCTCGGCGCGGGTCATTTTACCAAGAGATGGATTTTCACCCAGCCATTTGAGAAAGTCTTCCCTGATCTCATTTGTCCATTCTGCATCTATCTGACCGGCAGTGAATTTACCGGATTTCAGTACTGTTTTGCTGTATTTGTCCCGGAGGTTAATAAACTCGGCGGTTGCAATAACTTTTTCTGCCATATGTGCCGGGATAAACAGAACGCCTTCCCTGTCTGAAAGAACCAGATCTCCCGGTAGAACAACAGCGTCACCAATCCTTGCAGGTGTGTTGAGTCCGCTTAATACCACGTCAACAAGAAAGGATGGATGGAAATCACGTACATATGCATTGAATCCCTCAATTTTTTCAAGGCCGCTAAGGTCTCTTGCTGCTGCATCGAATATAACACCGTTACCTGTTTTGGCAAAGATCGATGTGCCAAGGTTATCTCCGATCATAGTTCCTCCGTTTATCTTCCCGAAACAACTTGCAACATATACATCACCTTTCTGCAATACTGAAATTGGCCAGGCATTTGTTGCACCGACAAAACCATTTTTCCAGCCTCTTTCCTTTATATTTTTATCGAGATCCGGACGTGTTGGTATAAACGTTGCAGTAACGGCTCTTCCAATAACGGGCACATCATCATGAATCATTTTCCAGTTACCTTCAAACTGACACTTATAACCTTCATTGTTAAGTATCTGCCATGCCTCTTCGATACCAATTTTCCTTGCCCGGGCAATCAGTTCGTCTGATATTTTGGGACGTCCGTCAGGAAAACGTTCGCCTTTCCATTCTGAAGTCAGGAAAATCAATTCCTCTTTTGTAATAATTTGAGAAACAGCCTTATATGAAAAGCTTGCAAGTAATACGAGGAGTAATAATGAGGACAATTTTTTCATGATAAATTTGGTTTTAATACTGGACAAATATACTTCTAATCTATTCTTTTTCCAATCATAATGAACACCTGAAATGGCTTTATTTCATTCTCCGAAATCATACGGTTAATAGTAAAACATTCCTTTGAGGTGATATCTTCAAACCCGAGTTTTTGTAAAAGCGATGCAAGCTCGGCTGTATCAAAACCCATGTGAACATTGGTTTCCGGTCCATGAAAAGATCCATCCTCAGGATAAAGATCAGCAATTGCCAGATATCCCCCGGTATTTAGCAGAGTATGGAATTTGGCAAGAATACCGTTGATATCAGAAACATGATGCAATACCATCTGGGTAAAAATAATATCAAACTTTCCATCTTCAAGATCTGAATATTCAAGATCAAAGAATTTAGTTTTAAGGTTTTTAGCACCTGAAGCTGATATTTTTCCATCTGTCAGCCTTATCATCTCAGATGAATTGTCCAGGAGAAGGATCTCCTTTAAATGATCTTTCAGCAGAAAGCTCAGGATCCCTGTTCCGGCACCAAATTCCATCGCCCTGAAACTTTTATTAAGAGGTATCCCTGCAATGATCTCCTTGGCAATGGCAGCTGAACGGTCCCAGTGCATAGGGTTTTTGTCCCATTCAGCAGCTTTAATGTCGAATTCATTCATTCCCTGTAATCCTCAACAAAAAGACTAATTAAGTTTATTCCCTATTTTAATTCCGAAATATACAGTGCGTGGAGAAACAGGTCCATAAATATAAGAAGGATCCCTGTCAATACCTGAATCAAAATCGGACTGATACGAATTGAATATATTTTTTATTCCTGTATAGATCTGCAGAGTAGCCCCACTCAGATTAATGTTATAATGTATCCGGCTACCAAGATCAAAAAAGGGATCAGATTCTCTTAATTCACCGGTATCAGAGTCAGTATCAGGACCAAAATATGGCACTAACATTCTTCCTGTATAGGTCCCTGTTAAAGAAAAACATATATCTCTGACGAAATCCCAGTCCATGTTAAAATAACCATAATCTGAGGGAGTACGGAAGAATTCTCTTGTATTGAATTCCTGTTCAACATCGTACTTGCTTGTTTGGATAGTAAACCCTGAAGTTAGCGAAAATACTCTTAATGGTTTTAACTTGAGCTCCATATTAACGCCTTTGACAACGGCTCCGTCTTCTGCATTCGTCCTTGTATATAATACTTTGCCTTCCTCATCCGGAGTTCCGATCTCATTCACAAACGGGTCATTAAGCCGTGTATAAAATCCTTCTATCAGGAGTCCGGTTGAAACAGTCCCTATCAGTTTGTTGAGATCGGCAGAAGCCATTATACTATGACTTGTTTCCTGTTTAAGATCCGGGTCATTAACCTGAATAACCTGTCGGGAGCCTGAGGTCTCAATATGCAGGTCCTCATCATAGATCTGCGGAGCCCTGTATCCCTGAGAATAGCTTAACCGGGTCTGAACCGAAGGAAATAGTTCGTACATCAGACTGACCCTTGGACTGAATACATTTCCGGTTTTCTTCTCATTGTTTTTAGCATTATCTGTGATAACATAATGATCCAGACGCCCCCCCACACCGAGTTTAAACCTGTTCAGTCTGAGATCATATTGCAGAAAGGCGCCGGTGGTGACAGATGACTGATTTGAAATCAGGGTATTATCAGTATGCGGAACAGATAAAATAGAATCATTTACTATAGTTGCATTATCATAGTCAGGATAGCCGAGTTTTTCATCTTTCAGAAATCCTCCTGTATACTCAAATCCTGCAATTAACGAAGAGTTCCCCATGAATGTTTTATATTGTATCCCGGTATTGCTGGTAAGTTCATCTGATCTGCCATAATCCTTGAGTGACCTGTTTGCTCCGTAATATGAGTCACGTTCAAGATGCTGTGCAGATGCAAAAACTGTAAGCATATCATAGTCCCTGAAATACTGTTCGTAGGTTAAAGCACCCGTTTTTATATCATGTTCCACGACCTCTGCAATGTCCCTTTCATGCATAGGGTAATCCTGTCTGTTGCCACCGTTCCGTTCCTCACTAATATTAAAAAAGTCGAATGACAGTTTACTTCTCAGACCAAATCTGTGGTAAAGACGAGTACCGATTGTGAGGTTACTCAAAGGAGCAATCTCGGAATAGGAATCATTATTCGCATCAAACATTTTCTTTTCCCTTGAGAATCCATAGAGAGAGATACCTGTCTTGCTGTCATCGGATATAAGTGATGTATTCAGATTGATACTATGATCCGGTGCTATACCTCCCGAACCATTCATTCCCACACCAACAAGCCCAGTACTGTAGCCTGCCTCATAAGAGTCTGATACTGACTCTTTAAGAATAACATTAATTACCCCGGCTATAGCATTACTGCCATAAAGGGCTGAACCTCCGCCCCTTACAATTTCAATCCTCTCAATCATATTTATTGGAATAAGTTCCAGCCCGTATATTCCTGCAAGTCCGCTGAAGATTGGCCGGCTGTTAATCAGTATCTGAGAATAAGGTCCTTCCAATCCATTCATTCTTACCTGCGAAAATCCACAGTTCTGGCAATTGTTTTCAATTCTTAAACCTGGAGAAAAAGTTAATCCTTCAATTAATGTAACTGATTGGGTTGAAGAAAATAGTTTGGGAGATAGTGTATTCACTATCGTTACCGATTCTGTCCTTTTCATCTCGCTTCTGTCAGCTGTGATAACTACCTCCTCCAATCCCATTATATCTGATTCGAGTTCAAATTTTATTTCCACAGTTTCACCAGCGCTGATGGTAATCTCTTTTTCCTGTGGTTTAAATCCTATTGACTGGGCTTTAAGTGTATGTTTACCCGGAGGAATGTTAATAATCTGGAAATGACCCGTTTCATCTGTATTTACTCCAAGCGTTGTTCCTTTAACACTTACAGTTGCATAAGGAATATGGTTACCCATGCTGATAACGTGGCCAATAATGTTTGAGTCTGTTTTTTTCTGGGGAAAAATGTGACCTGAGGATAAAAGCGATATTACTATCAATGAGAAATAGTATTTCATGATTCCTGTCTTTTGATTTTTACACTGGTCATATCCGGAAAATACACTTATTGTTTGATCTTCAGCTATTTTATACATATTAATCTGAACCTGCTGAGGATTGGTATAATTCAATGACTGATTACGACAGACAAAGTGTGTTGCCTGTCTCAGGGTTTTCAGAACAAAACTGAAGGGGGGCCTCTCAGAGGAGATTGAAGTGCCCAATTTCCCTTAAGGTGGAATTGCTTTAATTTTTCAATCAGACCCTCTATCAGAATAAGATACAGTTCTGCAAGAACAATGAAAGGAGCAGTGGTTAATATGAGATTATTAAGAAAGTGAATCAGGTTATAGCTGTAATCCTTATGTGTATGGAGAGGTTTGCCATCCTGTCCGGTATTGAAAGGATGTGAGTGGACAATAATATTACCGTCCGAGATATGAGTATGGTTGAAAAAGAGAGTGCACCCAATGAACATCACGAAGATCACCGGAAGTATTATTCTGCAGGTAGTATCCAGTCTTCTGTTTATCATCAAATTTAAACAATGAAGTGAACCGGTACAAATATATATTAAAAAGTAACGTTTATTTCGCTTGTAACCTCAATGGCTTTCCTGTAAAGGGCGCTCACCCCACAGTATCTCTCCTCTGAAAGAGAAACAGCTTTCTGAAGCTTATCCATCGGCAGATCTTTTCCCTTAAACTGATAAATTACATGCATCCTGAAAAAGTACTTCGGATGCTCTTCCATGACATCTCCTTCGACAATCACTTTAAATTCATCAACTTCCACACGCATCTTTTTCAGAATGGAAATTACATCCATCCCGGTACAGCCGCCCAGTGCTGAAAGCAGCAGCAGTTTGGGACGGGGACCCCTGTTTTCTCCTCCACCTTCAGGAGATGCATCGAGCAGGATCTTATGTCCGTTTACCTCGGTTTCAAATGCCATATTATCAATCCACCTGGTGGTAATGCTCTCTTTGTCTGCCATAGCTGATATTTTAAGGATTTAATAAGTTAAACCATTTTTCTAAATAAGGCATTACTCCGGGTGAGGAATGTTTGTAGTTGAATTCATTTGTATGCCTGTCGTATACATAATCTTTCTTCCATTCAGCAACATTACCCACTGTCTGCCTTATTGCATCAATAATATAAATCAGTTCTTCATTGGTCATAGTAGGATGCAGCGAAAGTCTTATCCATCCTGGCTTCATTGACAGGTCTCCCGAATCGATCATATCTGTAATTTCTTTCGACAGTTTAAAATCAACATCAAGAAGAAAATGTCCGTAAGTTCCTGCACAGGAACATCCTCCCCTTAACTGGATACCGAACCTGTCATTCAGCAAACTTGTGAGCAGGTTATGATGGACCCCGTCAACATAGAATGAAATTACACCCAGCCGTTCCCTGATATTAGAGGCAAGAATATGAAGGTTTTCTATGCTGGATAGTCCGGTGAAAGCAATTTCGAGGAGTTCCTTTTCTCTCGCACGTATCTTATCGGTGCCCATATTTTCTTTAAGAGTTACGGAAAGAGCAGCTTTGATTCCCTGAAGAAAACCGGGAGTTCCTCCGTCTTCCTTAACTTCAATGTCGGTAATATAGCTATAACCACCCCACCTGTTGGTCCATTTGACTGTCCCTCCACCAGGAGTGTCGGGTATTTCATTTTTATAAAGATCTCTAGAGAAAATGAGTACACCGGCACTGCCAGGTCCTCCAAGGAATTTATGCGGGGAAAAGAAGATAGCATCGAGTTGTTGCATAGAATTGGCCGGATGCATATCAATATCCACATAGGGAGCGGAAGCTGCAAAATCGATAAAACAGTAACCATTATGTTCATGCATTATTTCAGCAAGTTCATAATACGGTGGAAAGTAGCCTGTTACATTAGAACATGCAGAAAATGAGCCAATTAGTAATGGGCGATCTGTATATTTTTTAATCTCTTTACGCAAAATATCAGGATCAACCGTAAGATCGGCTGCAGGTTCAAGGACTACAACATCAGCTACAGTCTCAAACCATGATGTGTGATTTGAATGGTGTTCTGTATGGGTCAGGAATACAACCGGACGTTTTTCATTCGGTATATCACTGCAATTCTCATATTTACCATGGCTAAAAGGACAATAGTTAACAGCCTGTTCTGGTATTTTCAATCCAAGCAGCCTTTGAAGCTTGGCGATTGCTGAAGTCATTCCGGTACCGGTAAAGAGAATTACATCATTTTCATTTGCATTGACATGACGTTTAACAATTCTCTGGGCCATCTTGTACGCCTCAGTCATAGCCTTGCCGGTTAAGGTCGACTCTGAATGGGTGTTGCCTATCATGGGACCTATCTCATCAGAAATTTTACTTTCTATTGGTCCGTAAAAGCGGCCGCTGGCAATCCAGTCGGCATAAATCAGTTTCTTCTTTCCGAATGGGGTTTCAATTTCTGAATTTATGCCAACGATATTATTTCTGTAGGTACTGAAATATTGTTCCAGTTCAGACATAAAAAATGCACTATTAATTTTCTGCGAAGTTAGGAATTAATAGTGCACAAAAAATGATTTTTTCCCTGGATTTAAGTGTTGAGTTCTTTGCTAACAGATTCTGCCAGGCCTCTGATATAGCCAATAGCAAAGAGATTGCCAAGAGTAGTATATCCTCCTCTCATTCCAGCCTCAATTTCAGTAGCAAGAACAGGTACGTGATCAGGACGAAGCGGCCCTTCAAATCCAATTTCAACATAGGCTTTCATAGCTTCATACATATCTATCTGTCCCTCATCATGGAATGTTTCGGTGAATTTTGTGCTCGGGATTTTGCCACTGAGGTCCTGAACATTTCTGAAATGAACGAAGCTGATTTTCTCTTTACCCCATCTTCTTACAAGAGCTGGTATATCAGCTCCCATCAGTGCGAAGTTGGCCTGGCACATCGTTACTCCGTTATATTTACTTGGATACATTCCCATTGCACGGTCGAAGCTTTCAACCGTGTTCATTATCCTGGATATTCCCTGTATGCTATCGACCTGCGGATCATCGGGATGCAATGAAAGATTCATTCCGATCTTTTCAGCTTCAGGTGCGACTTTCTTAATAAAGTATTCATATGTTTTCCAGAGGTGTTCCTTGGAGACCTCACCGTATTCTGTAAGAGGTTTCCCTTTTGATGCTTCATAGTCAAACTCAAGCATCAGCGCCCCTCCGCGACCAGGTCTCTCCTGGTTGGTACGGGCCCAGCTGATAACAGGCATCCAGTTATAGCAGATGATGTCAACATCTCCATATTGCTTAAGGTTTTTCATGAAGGTAATGAAGTTCTCTATCTCCTCATCTCTTCCTTCCAATCCAAGTTTAGTTTTTTCTCCAAGCGAAGGTGGTCCTTCAACCACAGTCCATTTAATACCGATCTTATCCCAGGTTTCCTTTGTGGCTTTGATTGCCTCAGGATCCCATTGTTTGTATCCTTCAAGTCTCTCAACACCTGATACCACATGACCTACACCAAGCTGCAGGGCAAAAGGTACTTTTGGTGAGTTTGGACCCATCAGAAATGAGAATTTGATCCCGGCATCTTTTCTTACCTCCTTTAAAGGAGATTTTTTAGATACCGCAGCAGGCATTCCGGCTGTAATTCCGCCGGCAGTTACCGCAGCGGCAAAAAATGCTCCTTTTTTAAGAAAATTCCGTCTGTTATCTTTCATTTTGTTATTTTGCTAAGATTATGGCCTGATAATAGTTCCATCATATTTTCTTACAGTCCAGCCGGGTGCCTGATTGTTAATAGGATATTTGGCAGCCTCTTTTTCATTAATATCAACACCAAGACCGGGTGCTTCATTAACATAGGCATATCCATCCTTGAAAGTGGGGCATCCGGGGAAAACTTCCTGTTCCTTTTCACCGAAATTATATGCCCCCTCCTGGATGCCAAAATTCCACACTGCAAGGTCGATATGCAGGTTAGCTGCATGACCTACAGGAGCCACATCACCTGGTCCGTGCCATGCTGTTCTGACATTGAACCATTCTCCCAGCCTTGCAACTTTCATAGCTGGTGTAATGCCGCCGATTTGTGAAATGTGTATGCGGATATAATCAAAATAGTGATTAACCATCGGATCCACAAACTCATTTATGTTATTGAAAAGCTCGCCCATGGCAAATGGAACTGTAGTGCTTTCCCTGAGTTGTTTCCACCAGTGTGTATTCTCTGGTGATAGCGGATCTTCAATAAAGAAAGGTCTGTACTGTTCAAGCTTTCTGCACATATTAATAACATCCATCGGCTGGTTTCTTTCATGTATGTCATGAAGAAGCTCAATTTCATCCCCGCATGCTTTCCTTACAGCCTCAAACATTTTCGGAACATTTGAAAGGTAATCATACTCATCCATGAAATTATCTTTTTCACCTCCGAAACCGGCAGCCTTAAAATCAGGTACTTTTGCATCCCTGCCTACGCCGCCATATCCTCCAAGCTGGATCCTGATATATTTGAATCCTCTCTCCCGGAATTTCTTAACATTATCCACAACTTCCTCAATGGATCTTCCTCCAGCATGACCGTAAAGAGGAACTGCAAAACGGCACTTCCCGCCAAGCAGCTGATATACAGGCATTCCTGCCCTTTTCCCTTTTATATCCCAGAGCGCTTCATCTAATCCGCTGAGGGCATTATTCAGAACCGGACCGTTGCGCCAGTATGAGCTTACATAAAAGGCCTGCCACATATCCTCTATATTATCAACATCCCTTCCTACAGCAAACTCGCTCAGGTATTTCTCAATGGCGGTAACCACTGCAAATGCCCGCTGTGTAAAAGTTGCACATCCCAGACCATACAGACCGGGCTCGGTTGTTTCAACTTTTACAACTATGAGGTTTGATCCTCCCGGCCGTGTTGCGATTGCCTTTACACTCTTGATTTTTACAGGGGCCATTCCTTTTGCATAGGAAGCTGGTTCATATGGAGTTGCATTCAGCTTATTTGCAGTCATGCCAATAAGACCGGCAGCTGATCCCATCGCAAGTGTTTTCATAAAGTCCCTCCTGTTGTTGGCACTTTGTTTTTCTTTTTTATCCATAGTCAGTAATATTTTAAGGGTTTAGAATTTTAATCAAAGAATTTTTTGTCTTCCTCAGCCAGATATTGCTTTGCAGCTTTTGTATCAATTTCAATTCCAAGGCCGGGGGCATCCCATACATCAATCAGTCCATTCTTAACGATGGGATTGGGAAGACCTGAAACTATATCGTACCACCAGGCCGGATTTGCATGACAATATTCAAATGCTATATAATTCTCTGGCATTGCCGCTCCTGCATGCACCTGGGCAGCCACACCGATCAGCCCGTCAAATACACCATGAGGTGCAAACTGAATACTGTGAAGGTCAGCATATTCCGATACCCATTTCATCTCGGCAATTCCTCCCATATCTTCAGGATCGGGACCAAGTATTCTTACTGCATGTTTTTCAATGAGTTCGCGGAAATTCTGACGCAGGTAGATCTGTTCTCCAGTATGAATAGGAGTCGATGTACTTCTTGTCAATTCACAATAGTCGTCAGCCATAACATAAGGTGTATAGTCGCCTGTAAGCATATCCTCACACCACATAAGGTTATAGGGTTCAAGAGCCACAGCCAGACGGATTGCATCTGAAAGCAGCATCCCTGGTCCGCAGTCAAGTGCAAGACCAATACCATCACCTAATGCTTCCTTCATGTAAGCAACCCGTTCTATAATTACTTTCATGCCTTTTTCGGTTATTGGTCCGCGGTGTCCGACATCCTTTGTACTTGCTGAAGGAGAGGTATTTCCATATGTGAAATCCGGAACAGTTCTGTTATATCCGCCATGGAAGCCAACCGCCTGCTTCACAATTGTAAATCCATGTGGCAATGCTTTAACTTTTTCTCCCCATTCAATATAGTCTTTACGTTCATTACCGGTTCTCTCAACCCTGACACTGCCATTATAACAACGAACCTGATCACGGATCTTGCCTCCTAAAAGTTTATATACCGGCAGTCCGGCAGCCTTTCCCGCGATGTCCCAGAGTGCTATTTCTATTGCACTTACTGCAGCTCCCCATGGTTTGAAACTACCCATCCTGCGGATTTTCATCATACAGCGTTCAACGTTGGTAGGATCCTCACCGATCAGGTAGTCCTTATAGAAAAGTACAAAGGGTTTCAGATAGGGTTTTGTGGTTTCACCCTGTCCATAACCACTTATACCCTGATCGGTTGTAATGCGAACCACTGCACTGTTTCCCATAACAGCACATTTCAGATCAGTTATTTTTATCGGAGGCTTTGGTGTATATTTCTGCTGAACGCCTGCTGTTGAATTTACTGTTGCTGCTGTTACTGTTGGCCCTAAAATTCCGACTCCCAGACCACCCAGTGAAGCTGTTTTGATAAAGTCCCTCCGGCCGGAGGAGCTACTGTTATCATTGATGTTTGGAGAATTATTTGATTTTTTCATTTTCATCTATTTAAAAATCACATTTAATCATATTATGGTCTGATAATAGTACCGTCTTTTTTACGGACTGTCCAGTTTCCTGCATTATTGTAATTGGATACTTAGCTGTAAGTTTCCTTTTTTAATAGTTAGCTAAAACGTGTACAAAAAAGTTACCCTCATGCACTTATAACTTTTTTTAACATTTATAGTTATAATACATGAGGGTGTAAAAATTCAGGTAGGATTATTTATCCCAAAAAACGCGTATTCCAAGGTTGTCGCCCCCCATTCGGGCAGTAGCCTCAGCGACATTAGCCGGGTTTACTGATTTCTCCCTGTTTGTATAAGGCAGTTTATGAATGAATCCGCCTGCAGTACCTGCATCAACAGATGGATCTTCACCCGGATAGTTAATGGGTGAAAGAGCCGGATAACCACTTCTGCGGAAGTTTGCCCATGCCTCGTTCCAGATCATAAATGAAGAAATCCAGTACTGTTCATTTATCTGCTCAAGAGCACTTGCCGGATCAAATGCAACCTCAGCGCCGGCAAGGAATGCATCCTGCTGGGCTGTTGTTATTGTAATATACGACTGCTGTGTCATGCAGGCTTTTATTCCTGATTCATAGTAATCCTTTACTGTACCGGTAGAGATATAACCTCTTTCGCGTGCTTCAGCAAGCAGAAGCAGTGTCTGGGAATAAGTAACAAGGTACATCTTTCCTTCAACAGCAGCCACGGTGGCCCTGTTAAATTGTGAATAAGCATATGCAGCGCCTATCTTGCCCGGAAATCCAGGAGCATTGGCTATTGTTGTTTCATCATAACCGTAAGGCATCCCTATCTGATCAGCAAGATTTGTATTGGGAGTACCTGCAGTTGCCAGGGGATTTGCCGGTATCGGATACTTACAGATCATATAGGCAGCCCTTGGGTCATTGGTAAGTTTAAGATAGTTGACCAGCGGAGCGCCGACATAATAGTTATGTCTCTCACCTCCGTTGAGCATGCTTCCTGTTGGGTATGTGAATGCAGATGTATACTGCAAAGCTACGTTATCGGCATTTGAGCTCAAAAGACCGCCTCTTGCAGGATTTGTAGCCTTTGCAACAATTGTAGCAGCCGTGCTACTGTTAAATTTTGTATATCGCATTCCAGCCCGGAGAAGAAGTGAGTTACCAAGTTTTTTCCATTTTGCTATATCGCCCTTGTAGAAAATATCGCCCGGAACCTTATCCTTTGCTGCATCAAGGGCATCGGTTGCTTCCGTAAACTCCTTGATAATATCATCATAAATTGCTTTCTGATCATCATACTTGGGAAGGAAAGTATTAGAAATAAAAGCTTTGCCTGCATCGGTATATGGTACATCGCCGTAACAATCAACAAGGAACTGGAAACAATATGCCTTCCAGATTCTTGCCATGCTGTACAGGTTAACCCGGTCAGGATTATCCTTCAGTTTTTCAGTAACGTCAATCAGGTTCTTTATTGGTCCTGTATATAAGCCAACAAAAAATGCAGATGCATTGGCGTCAATATAGGTATTCCTGTTTCCACCTTCCAGTACGCCTCCGTAAGGAGTAATTATGTTCTGGACAATTTCGCCCTGGTAGTGATAATCTGACACTGCTGAACTGTATTCTGCCTGTGCCAGCTGGTACATCGGGTCGAGAGTAGTTGCCTGGGTAGGGCTTGTATTTATTTCCTCGAAGTCTTTGTCGCAGCTGCTGACACCGATCATCAGGGCGAACACTGCTGTAATTATATGTTTAATTTTCATAAGGTCTAAATTTTACAGATTAGAATTTGATATTAAGGTTCAGTCCATAGCTGCGTGTGGTTGGCATGGCTGATGATTCGAGACCGCTTTTATTATCTGAGGTAGCATATACCGTCTCCGGGTCAAGGTTATCGACATGTCCGACAAGCAGTGCAACATTGTTTACATAAGCATTAACATTAAGGCCTTTAATAAATGATTTACTGACATATTTTGAAAGGTCAGCACCAAGTGATAAAGTACGGAATTTTATAAAGCTACCGTCGTATACGAATGGTGTTGCAACAGCTTTGCTTCTGTAATCTGCATAGAAAGATTCTGCTTCAACTGCAACTGAGTTTGCACTTCCGTCAGTATTGTAGCCATCAAATACCACTCCTCCTTCTCTTCCATTGAGAGACATCTTGTGCAAACCGTGGCGAAGCATGTTCATATTGGTGTTTGACATGATCTTGTGACCACCTTTGTAATCAAACTGTGCGAAGAGGCGGAATCCTTTATATGTTAATGTGTTAAGCCATCCTGCAATGTCAGTTGGAATTGCGCTTCCGAAAGTAATGATATTACCCTGCAGGAATCTTCCGTTGGCTGTCTGTATTGTTCCATCGGCGTTGCGCCTGTAATCAAATCCCCTTAGCGAAGCCAGAGGCATGCCAACTTCATGTGATGTTGTTCCGAAGAAGTCACCCGATCCTACATCAATCCTTGCCTGTCCGCTTGCCAGTTCAAGAACTTCGCTGGTATTGTGCGTATAGTTGAAGGCAGTTTCCCATGTGAAATTTGCATTACGAACAGGGACAAGGGTAAGCAAAGCTTCTATACCCTGGTTTTTTAGTCTACCCAGATTAACCTTAGTGGATGTATAACCGGAAGCCTGTGAAATATCGACGTTAAGAATCTCATCAATGGTGTTTTTAATATACCCTGCAACGTCAAGGCTTATCCTGCGGTCAAGCAGAATCAGTTCGAGCCCGATTTCAGATTCTTTTACCTTGAGTGGCTTGAGATTAGGGTTCGGGCTAGTGCTGTTGCTTATATATCCAAGCGCAAAACCATTGAATGTGTTTGTGTTAACACCATAGAACAGCTGGTTTGTATATGGGCTTGTATCGCCTCCCACTTCGGCATAAGCCAGACGTAACTTACCATAATTCATCCATTCAGGCATTGCCGATGCAAATGCTTCGGTAAAAAGGAAACTGGTGCTTACTGAAGGATACAGGTAACTGTTTGATTCGGGATTCAGAGTTGAGAACCAGTCGTTTCTGCCGGTGGCATTAAGGAAGAGAAATCCTTTATAGGACAGATCCAGTGTTCCGTAAAGGGAATTAACTCTTTTGTGATAATAACTGAAACCAGGTTCTTTCGTCTGTCCATTCGCTGTAGAATAGAGATCTCTTACATAGAAATTTGTAACATATGTGCTTAATACCTGTCCGATCTGGTCCATGGAGTTGCCTCCAAATGATGCACTTACATCAATATCACCGAAAGAATGATTTGCGCCGATCAGGAAATCGAGGTTCCTTTCATTGAATGTTTCCTGATCCTGGTAGTAAGTTCCATTGAATCCTGAAGCAGGGGCTGTCAGAAACCTTGTACCTGTCGGTGTATTGTAATCGTGTGCTACACTATAGAAGTCCTGCCCCATGCGGCCCTGAATATACAGCCAGTCAGTAAACTCGTATTTCAAAAGTACATTACCGAAAATACGGTTGCGGTCATGATCTTCAAACCTCTGGTTGATTGTCCAGTATGGGTTGGTACGGTTAGTAAAACGGGAGAGTGGCTGCTCATTACCGTCAGCATCCTTATATGGAAACTCGAGCCATGCCTGGTCGATACTGTTTGCAAGCGTATATAGGGTATTGTTTATATTAAAGTCCTGTCCCCCTACTGCCGGTGGATTATGTTTTTTCTCAATTGAATAGTTGGCATTAAGTCCGACTGACAGTTTCTTTGTAAGGTTGTAATTCAATCCAAGATCAACGATGTTCTTTTTAAAAGTCGTCTCAGGAATAATTGAGTTGGCATTTGAATTGGAAAGTGAAAGACGGAAGCCTCCGTTTTCGTTTCCGCCTGACAATGCTACTGAATTATTAAATATAAGCCCGGTATTATAGAAGTTCTTGATATTATCCTTGTATGGAACATAAGGGTGAAGCTGACCGTCTACGTTCCAGACATCAGCACCGTCAAACTTGGTTCCGAAACTCCACACCCCGGATTTCTGGGCATCGGCAACTGATGCAGCCCTGATCCCACTTTCACCCTGGCCGTATTCATACTGGAAATCAGTATAGTCAAGAGCCTGGTCTGCCTGGAATCCGGAGTTGACTTCGACTCCGATGCCTTGCTGTCCCCTGCCCGATTTTGTTGTAATAATTATAACTCCATCCTTGGCACGATACCCGTAAAGGGCTGCCGCTGTTGCACCTTTAAGCACTGTCATTGACTCAATATCCTCAGGGTTAATACTCTGCAGGCCATCACCCAGGTCAGCATTCTGAGCAGAGACATCGGCATTGTTGCTTATAGGTACTCCGTTAACAACAATCAGGGGTGAGTTATTACCTCCGAATGAGGACTGACCCCTGATTCTTATTTTTGAAGAACCACCCGGGCCGGTTGGAGGAGCAGTAACGTTCATACCTGCTATTTTACCTATAAGGCTGTTACCAACGTTTACAGTACGTGCTTCAGTTATCTGGGCAGTATTTACTGTTGAAGTTGAATAGCCGAGACTTTTTGATTCTCTCTTGATACCAAGAGCAGTTACGACAACTTCATTCATCATGAAGGAACTTTCTGCCAGTGTCACATTTATTGTTGCCTGGTTACCAACAATAATCTCCTGTGCTGTATATCCCACATAGGAGAGCTGTAAAGTTGCCTGATCATTAGGAACCTGGAGCGAAAAATTACCCTCCACATCAGTCGCGGTACCGACTGTGGTGCCTTTTACAAGCACTGTTACACCAATCAGTGGTTGTCCCTGGCTGTCGACAACTTTACCGGTGATTGTTCTTTGTGCAAGCACAACCTGTAATCCTGCAAAGAGCAGAAATACAAGCATCATTGCGATTTTTCTCATAATTTTAGCATTTTAGGTTAGTTTACGGTTATAAATTAAAAAGAAAGGTTATTGAAAAGAGATTCATTGTGAGTTTGTTGCATAGGCATTATTTATTATATGTGTTATGTACTGTTATGGTAAATATAGGTATAATCATTCACTTTTCAAGAATTTAAATAAATAGAAAATCGCTTCTTTCACCTCAGTTTAATACAGAATAAACAGATCAGATAAAAAACCATACAGGTAATAAATCTTAACTAAACAATATTGCAAAACAATCCGAACAGAACTGTTCTTCCTCCCTGCTACACTATTACTGAACCGACATTAATTTCCAACAATCAGATCGGATATTCAAATGAAATATATAAGAAATATCGGTATAATAGTTTAGAAAAAATAAAAAAAGGTTTAAAAAAACAAAGAATTAGGATTATTTAACAGTTTAGGATCCCCCGGATAAAATTTTAGCTTTACATATCCGGGAAAAACGAGCCAGGTAATTTTTCTTTAATCAGATTCACTGCGAATTGCTTCAATCTCATCTACGGTTTTGGGTTTTTGTTTTCCCAATAACAGAGGTCCGTTTTCAGTCATCACAAAATCTTCTTCGTTTCTGATTCCGCCAAAAAACCTGTACTTGTTTACTTTCTCCCAGTTAATGAATTCATTAAACTTATTCTGGCTTCTCCATAAATCCATTAACTCGGGAATAAAATATATTCCGGGCTCAATGGTAAAAACATGTCCTGGTCTTAAGGGCTTTGCAAAGCGTAATGATTTAAGTCCGAACTGTGTGCTTTTCGGCTGCCCGTCGTAACCAACCCAAACTTCACCCAGGTCTTCCATATCGTGTACATCCAGTCCCATCATATGCCCGGTTCCGCATGGGAAAAACAATGCATGAGCCCCGGCGTCAAAGGCATCGTCAGTATTGCCTTTGGTTAATCCCATTGATTTTAATCCATCAAAAATTGCTTTTGATGCTGCAATATGTGCATTTTTGAATGGTTTATTTAAGCGAGCTGCGTCGATGGCTGCCTGATGTGCATCAAGCGATAACTGATATATCTCCTTTTGTACTGTGGTAAATTTTTTACCTACAGGAAAGGTACTCGACAGATCGCCGGCATAACCCATCTCATTTTCATACCCGGCATCTATCAAAAACAGGTCTCCTTCCTTAAGTGTATTCCCATGATAATGATTGTGAAGGGTTTGTCCGTTTTTTGTGGCAATGATCGGGAATGAAATATTTCCTCCGGCTGCAATGGCTATTTTATGGATTTCAGCTGTAACCTGTGCTTCTGTTATCCCTGGTTTTGCATATTTCATTGCAGCAAGGTGCATATCCACTGTAACATTTACCGCCTGATGCAGCTGCAGAATTTCTTCATCTGTTTTAATTTCGCGCTGGCTGACAACAGCTTTTACCAGATCAACTGAAAAACCGCCGGCAACTTCCCCGGGTTTTATACCCAGTAATTCATATAATCTGATTTTGTTTTCATGGCGGTAAGGTGGTAAAAAATGAATGGTTTGTTTCCTGTGTTGCGCTTTACCGAGTATTTTTTCAAGGTTTCTGGATGGCTGTACATTGTGCACGCCACATCTCCCGGCCTGATCTGCAATGGTTGGCTGAGGCCCTCTCCAGACAAAATCCTCGACTGTATATTCATCCCCGAAAACAATTTCCTGATCGTTGTCTATATCAATTACTGCGGCTAATCCTGGTTGCTGAATGCCAAAATAGTACAGGAAAGAGCTATCCTGCCTGAAATGATAGGTATTATCCGTATAATTCATCGGCGACTCATCATTGCCAAAAAGCAGAATAAGACCGTTTGCAACTTTTTCTTTTAATAGTCTCCGCCTTTCTGTATAGGTTTTTTTATCAAACATATCCTTTTGTTTTAGACTAAATTATTGAGCCTGCTCCGAAAAGTAATTTTTGCCACCAAGGCGCCAAGGCACAAAGATGCACCAAGAATAAGTCGTTAAAAAATAAGTTATTGGTGAACCCTGGTGTCTTAGTGCCTTAGTGGCAATTTAATTTTATGGGTTAATTCAGAGTGGACTCATTATTCAGATATTTTTTAGTTAAGTTATTTTTCAGATTCAGTGCAGTTTCAGTAATCGCCAGACCTCCCTTCCCGGTGCATTTCACACAATCTGGCATTGTTTTGCTTACCCTCGAAACTGTTTCGATAACCTCATTCAGCGGAATAACCGCATCAAATCCTGAGACAGCCATGATTGCAGAAGCATAGGCATTCACTGCGGCATTTACATTTTTCCCGAGGCATGGGACTTCAACCCGGTCGGCGACGGGATCGCATACCATTCCAACCATATTTTGAATTGCCATCGAAGCTGCACTCAAGGCCTCTTTAGCAGTACCTCCCATTAATTGCGCTATTCCTGCAGCTGCCATACCGGAGGCAGCACCGCATTCAACCTGGCAGCCATGTTCCTCAGCTGAAAAACCAGGTCCCCGGGCAAAGTAAGCACCCAAAATTCCAGCTGCAAAATATGCTTTGATCAATCCGGTTTCTGCAGAATCTAGATCACGGGAAATTGCCAGCAAGGATCCTCCAAGCGTTCCGCATGAGCCTGCTGTTGGAGCGGCAACTATTACCTCCATTGCACTTTTTGATTCCATCAGCGCCGAAACATTCTCAATTATGCGGTTAACAACAGAATACTTTAATTTGCCATCTTTTTCTGCATTTTCAATTAAATGTGATTGCTGCTGAAGGATACGGTCAGCATAATGTGTCCCTTTTAATCCGGTATTAATGCTTTTATGAATTATCCCGATTAACTCTTTCATCCTGGCATTTAGCTCATCTTCAGAAATTCCGCTGATACATTTCTCGTACAGCAGACCCAGATCGCCCAGATCCATTCGTTTTTTTTCTGCATAATCAATCAATGACTGAATTGTGGTAAATGGCATTTCAGTCTGTTTGCCTGCAATTACGGGCATTATCGGGTTAATAAGAGCTATTTCGTCAATTACAGGATAGTTTTTCAGTAATGTTATAAACTCCGCAGAAAACGGCAGTGACGATTTAAATTCATACTTAATGACATCCCCTTTTTGTTCTGAAAACAACTCAACTCCGGAAGGTAAAATGGTTTTTATTTCCCGGCTTATGTCCGGTTTGTTTCTGGTGAATACCATTATTTCATACAAATCACCGCGTAAGGTCACAGGAAATCCGTCAATAAACCTGATTTCATAAGAGCCCCCTCCCAATGATACCGCAAGTATCTGAACCATTTTTTTGGAAATCCCCATAAGCGTAAGTCGTACGGTGTTGGCATGATCTGTAGGGAAAGAACTTATCTGGTACTGAATTGTAATTCCCCTTTCACGGGCGTAACTTTCCGTAAGTCTCATTCTTTCATCGGTAATATCGAGCCCTAATAGTCCGCCCTCAATTCCCATTGTAGTACCCTGTTCACGGTAATTTGGGGCCCATGATCCGTCACGGTCAAATTCAATCAGGGCATCAGAAAGCGGATCGTTTAATATTTCAAGTCCGGTTCTGGCAATTCTCCATGAGGCAGCAGTGTGTGAACTGGAAGGTCCGCGCATTACAGGACCAATTACGTCGTTAAATATCCCGGGTAGTATTGACATTTTATTTATTCGAAAATATTAATTTCCTGACCAAATCCCTGTTCCAGGGCATTATTGTAAATGTCGGTTGCAACAGTATAATCCTGAATGGCCACCCCCACGCTTTTGAACAGGGTGATTTGATCTTCCGACTCCCTGCCGGAAATCCGATTCAACAGAAAGTCGCCAATTTCGCCTGCAATATGGTTTTCACTGATCACTCTTTCCTTAATTGGTATTATAAGATCCCCGCTTTCTTTCAGACAAGGTTCTGCTTTGTCGAGAAATATACGGGCATCCCGGATTATAAAAGGATCAAGTTCCTGCATGTGAGGTTGAAAAGAACCAATCGCATTTATATGTACTCCGTTTTTAACCTCCTCTCTTTTAAAAAGGGGAGCAGTTGCGTTGGTGGCTGTGCAGATTATATCGGCATCTTTTAATTGCCGGGTATCTGTTGATATCACTATTTCGGCATTAAGCTTTTTCTCCATTTCACTGACAAACTGATGAGCCAATTCACTGTTTGTATCAAAAACAAGAATGCGTTCGATATTTTGTTCGCAAAGTACAGCTTCCAACTGGGTTCTTCCCTGGGTACCGCATCCGAACAAGGCAAGGTTCCGGGAATCTTTGCGGGCAAAACAGCGTGTTGCCAAACCACTTGCTGCTCCCGTACGTAAAGCTGTGAGATACTCACCATCCATAATTGAAAGAAGTTCTCCTGTTGATGAGTCAATTAGCAGAACGATTCCCTGGATAGTCGGAATTCCGGGAAGCAAACCCGATTCGCGCTGGGTAAGAAATTTTATGGTTACCCGTTTGTCTTTTTCAACATAAGCAGGTTTGAAAAGCATAATTAATTCTTTGTCAGGGAGCTTCGATACAACACGATCAGGAACATAACAATCGCCTGATGATAATGCGGTAAATGCCCGTTCCATAGCATCAATTGCCTGTCGCATGGAATAATATTGTCTTATTTCTCCGGCCTTTATTACCCGTATGGGTTTTCTTGATAATCTGTTTCGGCTCATGTATTATCTATTTACCAGATTTAGCCTGGTATCAATTTATACAATCCGTTCTTAATGGTTTTAAATTCTATTGACCCGTCCTTATTTATAGTGGTTTTTACTTTTTTACCATTGGAAGTTACTTTGATATTGCTGCCATTACTTATCCTGCAAATTTCTCCGGCTTTTGAGAGGATTTCAGCTTCAGTCATGGCTTTATTTTTCCACTTCAGATCAAGCTCGAATCCTCCACGGGCACAAACACCGTCAAAACGTCCCTCACTCCACTCATCGGGCAATGCAGGAAGCAAGTCGATTGATCCTTCATGAGATTGTATAAGCATTTCTGTAATACCGGCAGTTACCCCAAAGGAGCCATCGACCTGAAGTGGGGTAAAGCACTTGGCAAACAATTGCGGGTAAGCCTGCTCCTTAATGTAACCTTTCCATATACTATTGGCACGGTTACCATCGTAGAGTCTTGCCCAGAGGGCCATTTTCCAGGCTCTTGAAAATCCGGTTCCGCCATCTCCACGTTGCCCGAGTACACATTTGATTGGATCGACCAGATGAGGTGTCCTTTTAGCGGAGAGCACATTTCCGGGATAAAGACCATAGAGGTGGGAAAAGTGCCGGTGCTTCTCTTCCATTTGTTCATAATCTTCAGCCCACTCCTGAAGACAACCACTTTTACCGATCTGAGGTGGTACCAGACGTTTACGGGCATCCTCCACCTGAGCTGAAAATTCCTTATCAACTCCCAAAATTCCGGAGGCCTTATTGTAATACCCGAACAGATCTGTCAGAATCTGCATATCAATTGAAGAACCATAGCAGATGGTTGTGAAGTAATACATTCCGGTCACCTCGTCATAGAAATATTTGTATCCCGGCCCCTTCGGCGGGTTTTCGGGCGAGTTGGATGGGTTGGTAACAAGCCATTTTCCATTTGGATGCCGGACCAGGAAGTCCATAAAGAATTCAACAGCACCCTTCATAACCGGGTAGATCTCCCTGAGGTAAGAGGTGTCCATGGTGTACAGGTAATGTTCCCAGAGGTGAGTGGTGAGCCAGGCTCCGCCAACAGTAAAAGTGCCCCAGGTTGGGCCGTCCATAGGGGCAGCAACCCTCCATATATCTGTATTCTGGTGGAAAACCCAGCCCCTTGCACCATAATGTTCGCGGGCAACCTGTGAACCCTGATCAGTGAGTTCACGTACCATCCTGATGAGAGGTTCAGAGCATTCCGAAAGGTTGCCCGACTCCACAGGCCAGTAATTCATCTCGGTGTTAATGTTGGTAGTATATTTTGAGTCCCAGCTGGGATTCATATTATCATTCCAGATACCCTGCAGATTTGCCGGCTGGGTTCCCGGCCGCGAAGAAGATATAAGGAGATAGCGTCCAAAATGGTAACAAAGGGCTGCCAGACAAGGATCGGGGTTCTCCTCCAGTGCAGTCATGCGCAGGTCGGTTGGCAGAAACGAATTTTCTGTAAGAGGCAGATCGAGTCGTGTGCGATGGAACAGCTTCTGATAATCATCGACAGCTTCCTTACGTATGCTTGTCCAGGTTTTCATCCCGAGGCTTGTCAGTTGCTGGTCGGTTTTTGCCACCGGATCACCTGAAACATCTTTGTAGTTCACGAAATTTGTTGCAGCAACAATATAAAATGTAACAGCATCTGCATTATCGATACTGATATCCCCTTCTTCAAACCGAATTGTTCCTCCTTCCGGCAAAGCTTTCAAGCGGACACGGTAACGCAGTGCTCCGGTAACTCCCAGATAATCTGCAGATTTCCCGTTTATCATTAAACCGTCATTGCCAATTGTATCCATACGGAAATAGTCGGTAGCATAGTTTGAATGGGCCATATTCCGGACACCGCGCAGGCTGGCTTTAAGGCTGATACTTGCTTTCTGGTCGGCTGATATTCTGATGGCAATTACCTGGTCGGGTGAAGATGACAGTACCTCGCGAAGATAAGTTATTCCCCCTGCAACATATGTTACACCGGTGATTCCCTTGTCAATGTCAAGCCATCTCTTATAACCTGTTACTTCTTTCGTGTGTCCGAAATACAGATGAAGATTTCCGATGCTCTGGTATTTCATCTGCTCAACCGGATAGCCCATCAGACCACGACCAAAAACTTTATGAGCTTCGACAGGTTTTCCCTCAAAAATCAGACGTTGGATTTCGGGAAGCATTTTTGCTCCACCTTTTACTACAGTAGAGTAAGGTCCGCCTGACCAATAGGTATCTTCGTTCAGCTGGATGCGCTCCTCGGCAGCATTTCCGAATACCATGGCACCTAAGCGGCCATTGCCCACAGGCAATGCTTCTTCCCATACTTTGGCCGGCTCCTTATACCATAATAAAGATGCAGGGTCAAAATCTTTTTCATCAATTCCGGAAGAAAGGTTTTGTCCTCCTGAAAACATTTTTCCGGCAATCCCTGCAGTTAAGACAATTGAAATCAGCAATTTCTTCATCTGTCGCATTACTGCTTAATATCATACATCAGATTATATTCTCCGCTCTCAATTTCTAAAAACGATGGTCTCTTTTCTATTATCTTTCCGTTAAGTGTAAGCTTCTCAGTGTTTTCTGGTATAACAATCTTCCCGGTACAACCAGTTGGGATAGTAATATTCATACTGAAAACTCCTTTTTCAAGAGTCCAGTTAACTTTTACAGCCCCATACGGTGTCTCTTTTGTAGTTTTTGCCCAGGTAATTCCTTCCGGTATGTCGGGATCAATAATTATGCGGTTATAAGCCGGTATATCTTCATCTTTCTTTATACCTCCCACAGACTGGTAGAACCATGATCCAATCCCGTTGTAGCAGTTATGTATCCTGCTCCTGGCTCCGTTCCAGTGTTCCCATGTTGTTGTAGCCCCGTTGTCGATCATATAAAGGTATCCGGGATATTCCCTCTTTTTCAGCATGGAATACATCAGACCGGCTTCCCTGTTGATGGTACTCCATTCAGTGAATACAGGAATACCAACCAGACCTGTGGCTATATGTCCGTTATGATCCTTCACAATAACATCCCTGAGTTTTGCGGTTATTGATTCCTTAAGATTCTCCGGGACAATTCCGGCAAGAAGAGGGAAGGTGAGGTCAACCTGTATACCGCTGCCATAGATATTGTTTGTTTTGTCAAACAATTCATTGTTTATCAGCTCAGAGATTTTATCCTTACGAAGAGAATACATTTTTGCCTCTTCTTTTTTCCCGAGAGCATCAGAAATTTTTTCCATTGTTTCAAAACAGACCGCCATAAAGCAGTTGTTGACAAGCCTGACAGACCTTTTATCAGTATGATCGGTTCCTTCGGGACTTGCCCAGTCTCCCAGGTACCAGGTTCTGTAATCTGTTTCAGGCCAGCCTTCCAGTAAACCGCCGGGTGAATATTTATCTGCATAGCCAATCCACTTCTGCATAGAGGGATAATATTTCTCAAGGATTCTTTTATCTCCATAATTCATATATGTCCTCCACGATGCGGTAATTATAAATCCACACCAGTATGGCCCACCGCCTGCAGGATATGGATTAGGGGCTGTATGAGGCATTCCTCCGTCATCACGCAGACAGTCCTCCCAGGCCTGAAGCCAGTTCCTGTACAGGGGTGCCAGATCGAACATGGTCTGAGCCGTCTCGGTTGAGGCATTACCGTCACCTCCATAGCCAAGCCGTTCTATCTGGGGACAATCCACAAGATATCCGCCCAGGCTCAGATTCTGAAATGTATAGAATATCATATTATGGATTGCATTAAGATCAGGATCGGAGCATTCAAAAGAGGAGGCAAGGTTGTACCCTGTCCTTACAGGGTAAGCAGAAATATCCTCTTTTTCAGGTTCAGAATCGAGGTTGTTAATAAATATATATCTGAATCCGTGATAATTGAACCTGTTTTTGAAAATTTCGGTATCTGTTCCGACAGCAATGTAATAGTCTTTTTGGCCCTGGTCAACTGGTTTACCTTCTTTGTCAAGATGATCACAGAACTGCAGTTCGATTCTTTGTCCTTTTTTGAGTTCTCTGAACCTGATCTCTGTGAGTCCTGTAAGTGTGGTTCCGATATCAGCCAGCCATTTATTCTTACCCGAACCTGTTACAGAAACAGCTTTTAAGGTATCAGTGATTATATTTCCCTCTGTAAGCTGTGCCGTAGCCTTATGTTCTGGGATGCTTACTGTAATAACTGATTGCCAGTCAGCGGCTTTAACTGATTCCTCCTTCAGATCAGGCAGCAACATGGAGGCATCAATTTCTTCTCCCCCGAATTCTCCCGGTTTCCAGGTGCCAAGTGTATAGTATCCGCTGTGCCTCGCTTTCCATGTAGTGTCAGTGGTGATAAGAGTATGCCATTCCCTGTTCTTCAGAATCTCCAGTTGTGCCCTGACAACAGGTCCCTCGGTTACCACACCCGGTAATCCGGCTGTATACCATCCTCTGCCGGCCCATATTACAAGATCATTTTTTCCGGATTTCGCCAGGGAAGTGACATCATAAGAAATTACCTGCGATCTTTTGCTGAACTGTGCAACTGCCGGGGCAAGAACCATGTTTCCAACCCTGTTACCGTTAA
>CALMJY010000280.1 GCA_937864815.1 uncultured Bacteroidota bacterium | reverse complement strand
GACAATATCTCAAGGCATCAGTTTTCTGACGAAGTAATTGGGTCCAACAACAATTATTTCCCAGTCATCATTCAGAATAAGATTCCAGCCGTCGCCTGATATGCGGTTTCTCTCCTTTTTGAATCCTTTGGCAGTGATCCGGAGATTTTTAAAGTTGCTGGCGATAAGGCAGCCACCCTTGTCCACTGTCAGTTTTCCCCAGCTGTCGGATACCCTGATAGAATTATAAAGTGTGCCTAATGTGTCAAGTGAGGAGACATTTTCTTGTTCGAAATCAAAATACGGGCTTTCAAGCAGCAGGAATACCACAGGTTTTTCAGTGAATATGCTCACCTGCTTGTAAAGGCCTTCCCTTATATTGGCCAGTCTTAATTCCTCCTCCTCATTAATTGAGGTGATATCATAGTTTATAGCAATACTGCCTGCTACATCTCTGCAGAATTCGGGCAGCTCTATTGAATAAAGTTCCTTTACTGCCTTGCCCATATCAAAATTCTGGGAATTTATCATCCTGAAGTCAAACCCTTTTTCATGCATAAGAGTGGCATACAAAGCTCCATGGATGAATCCGTATGACCTTGCGTATGATTGCATTGCATAGATTCTGTCGAGCATGCTGAATAGCTGGCTTCTGTATTCATCGCAGCTGTTTGTACAAAGCAGGGTATAAGTGAATGTTGAGAGTCCTTCATAATTCTCAAAATGGTTTTCATCGGTTGCATCATTCTGATAGAACTCCCTGTTTGCTCCTCTGAAAATAAGGGCATCTCTCAGTGCCACATTGCGTTCAGTACCCTCACTGGTAATTGCCTTACGCAAGGCTTTCCATTCGAGCTTGATCCAGAGTCTTGCCTGTTTCTCATCCATATTACTGGTATTATATCCGGATGAGCGCAAGCCTTTTAATTCCTGAAATCTGTGAAAAAGACTGTGTACAGCAATTGTTTTTATCCTGAAATCATCCTCTTCAGGCGGAAGTGGTGCTATAGCAAAAAGAACCCCTCCAATATACTGGGATGTATTGCTTATCAGCATATCTTTCGGATAGACTCCGGTATATATGCCATCAGTATATTTCAGAATTCCTTCCTCATCAGGGCTGTTGGATACAACCTTCCTGCTCGTGCGGTCAACAAACATTAAAGGGGCATAAAGGTTTTTTCCCCACAGACGGCCATTGTCAAGATTGCATATATCCTCTATCTTTTTAAAATATAAAAGTGCCTTTTCAGGTGTCAGATAAATCTCAGCTTCCCTTTCCCTGCACCCCATTATTGCCAGAAGAGATAATAGGATAATCCCTTTATTCATTATGAAAAGATTGTGGCCACGAATATAATGATTAAGGTCAATATGTCACAATTTTATAAACCAATATTGATCAGAATTTCAAGAAAAGGCCTTCAGGCTCATATCGAGACTTTTAATTTGATGTGTGAGTGCGCCGACTGAAATAAAATCGACCCCGCATTCGGCGTAAGACCTTATTGAATCAAGTGTGATTCCTCCTGATGATTCGGTTTCAAAACGGCCATTGATAAGCCTGACGGCTGACAGTGTATTTTCAATGTTAAAATTATCGAGCATAATCCGGTCAACGCCACCGGTAGCTAAAATTATCTCAATATCCTCAAGACTTCTTGCTTCAATTTCGATTTTAAGATTCAGATTCCTGCTTTTCAGATATTCATTTGTACTCTTAATGGCATTTGGTATTCCACCTGCATAATCGATATGATTGTCTTTAAGCATTATCATATCATAGAGACCCATTCTGTGGTTCATTCCGCCTCCTATTCTGACAGCTTCTTTTTCCAGAATTCTTAAACCGGGAGAAGTTTTCCTGGTATCTAGAATCTTTGTTTTCAGTCCCTTTAATTTCTCCGCGTATTCATGTGTGGCAGTAGCAATTCCACTCATTCTTTGCATAATATTGAGAACAAGCCTCTCTGATTTAAGTATAGACCTGACACTTCCGGAAACATGAAATGCTATATCACCATGTTTTACTTCCGATCCATCATTAAGAAATATCTCCAGTGAAAGTAAGGGATCGACAATATTGAATACCTCCCTTGTAACGCCTATCCCTGCCAGTATCCCTGATTGTTTAACTATTAGTTTTGCTTTGCCTGCTTCGTTCCCGGGAATGCAGGCAAGTGATGAATGGTCGCCTTCACCGATATCCTCGTGCAGGCTGTTAATTATCAGTTTTTTCAGAAGCTCAGCGTCCATTGTCAGGTTCAATACGTATCTGATGTATCAGCAGCTCCTGATCGATCTTTTTGAGGAGAAAATAAACCCGGAAATCACCCTTCTCGGTTTTCAGGTTACCGATTGCATACTGGGCATCATTCTTTGCTCCCTGGTGCCGGATTGTAAAATCCTTTGTCTGATATTCATTGAAAAAATCCCTAAGAATAGTTTCTGCAACATTCTTTTTATAAAAATCTTCCTTGTCAAGCAGTAACAGTTCAACAGTGGCGTTAAGGTATTTTGATAATTCAGTTGCATTGCCTGCCTTTATTGCAATTGATATTCCTCCGGGGATCTGAGGTTGATCCTGTGCATTACCAGTAAGAGTGCAAAATGTTAAGAGGATTGCAGTAACGATTCCGGAAGATTTCATCAGACAATTTATTAATGCTGCTTTATGATAATTACAATACAAATTTAATACTTATTTGGATAATGGTTCTATCAAATTTTTTAATAGTTATTTCTTGCCTTCAGTTTCTGATGTTTTAGTCCTCATAATTGCTATTTTTGTAATTCCCGCTTCATTATTGTAAATTATTCTGAATCTTTATGAAGATTGTATTGTTGCAGACAGGAAAAACCACTGATAAAAATATTTCAGTGATTGCAGATTTATATACTTCACGCATCGGCAAATATTATCCGTTTGAGACTATTACACTTCAGGATGTAAAGAATACAAAAAACATGCCGGTTGATGAACAGAAGATAAAAGAGGGAAGAAAGATCATTCAGAATCTGGGCGGTGACGATCTCGTAATTCTTCTGGATGAGAAGGGGAGAGAATTTACAACGCTGGAGCTGGCATCATGGTTTGAAAAGCAATTCATGACTGCCAGAAAGAGAATAGTTTTTATAATTGGAGGACCCTGGGGCTTTTCAGACGAAGTATACAGAAGGGCTGATCTGAAGATATCGCTCTCAAGGATGACTTTTCCTCATCAGCTGGTACGATTATTGTTCCTGGAACAGATTTACAGGGTATTTACAGTCATAAAGGGTGAACCCTATCACCATGAATAAAAAGTATTACCGGACAAAATGAACGGCATGCGAAAAATACTGATTCCGCTTTTGGTCACTATTGTACTGGTGTCGCTCGCTGCTGTTTCTGAAAGATTATACTTTACTGATTTTGAATATCATTTCCGGACAAAGGTCTTTAACAGGGTGCTTGCTGAAAAGCAGTCTATTATGGATCAGTGCCTTGAAGGTATGAAGCCTATTCTTGCGGAAGATGATCATCACGGATCTATTTCTGAAAACAATATTTTCCGGATTGCAGAAGAGAATAATATAACCCTCCTTGAGTTTCTTGATGAAAAGTTAATATTCTGGTCTGATAACAGATTTGATGTACCTTATTATCTGATTGACACTTTATACTCCAGGCCATTGATTTTTTTACAGAACGGTTGGTATTTGACAAAGACTATTCAGGCTGGCAATGAGATGATGGTGGGCCTTCTGAGAATAAGAACTGAACACGGATTTACAAATGATATAATCAGAAATGGTTTTGACAAGGAATTCAGGCTATCAGAAATTGTAGGATTCAGCACTGATAAAAACACTTCTGAGTATCATATCAGAGATTTGGAGGGCAATTTTCTTTTTACCCTGCTCTTTCCGGCTAAAAAGGAAATCAGCTATCTCATTTTTATTCCCGTTCTTTTATGGTTGGCTTCCTTTTATTGTATTATCATATTGTTAATGAGACTTATGCGTCTTATATCTGCCAGGACTAACAGTCATTTTTCAATTCTTTTTCTACTTATTTCATTCATACTGATCTTTTTCTTGTTCCTTAAAACAAAATATCCTGCGGTATTTTTCCTTACAGAACTTTTTTCTCCATACAGGTTTTCTCTGAACAGCCTGATACCATCGCTGGGACATTTATTACTATTAGCCTTACTTATTGCTGTTTTTTCCTTTGTTTTTCTCCGTGATTTTAAGATTCCGGAAATTTTTAAAAAGGGCAGGACAGGAACCATTATACTTTCAATTCTGCTGATGCTTGCAGGAACGTTCGCTGTAAGTATTTTTCAATACCTTTTCATCCAGCTTATTTCGACTCCCAATATAAGTTTTGAATCATATAAGGTGCTGGAATTAAGCTGGTACAGTGTTGCAGGATTTGTGTCGATTCTGCTGCTGCTGCTGTTTCCTGTTTTTATACTCCTCAGGATTTTCGATAAAGATATAGTTCAAAAATGGTACGAGCTTCTGATCTCATTGATAATTTCCCTGACTCTGATCATTATAATCCATTATGATGATCATAAAGCTCTGATTCCGCTTTGCATTTTCTGGAGTGCCATGGTTATTTCAGTATGGTTAACTTACAGACGAAGTTCAGGGCTGTTCAGCACAACTGTTATTCTCTCCCTGCTGTTCGGATTTTACTCTTTGTATTTCATTACGAATCTCACCGAGGAGAAGAATACAGAGAATTTAAAAATTCAGGCTATATCCCTGTCAACCGAAAATGATCCTGAGGCAGAACATCTTCTTCTTGACATCTGGCCGGGAATATCATCAGATACAATCCTGAGGAATATGATGGCGCATGAATCATATAATGCACACAGTGAAAATGTGGACAAGATCTATAATTATATCAGCCAGACTTATTTCGTAGGATACTGGGGCAATTACAATTTAAGTATTGTACTCTGCTCAAACGATGAGATGCTCAGAATAGGATCGGACAAGACTTTTATGGAAAACTGTTTCGGATTCTTTGATTCCAGAATAAAGATGGACGGGCATCAGCTTACTGGAACGGAATTCTATTTTATTGATAACCAGGGTGGCCGGGCATATTATCTGGGCAGACTTTTCTATAAGACAGGCAGGCGGATAACTCATGGCCTCTTTATAGAATTGTACAGCGACATTAACGTATTTCAACCCGGGTATTCAGAACTTTTACTTGATAAGAAGTATCATAAATATGCAGGACTAAAGGATTATTCATTTGCGAAATACGTTAACGGGGAGATTGTGTTGCAGACCGGCGATTTTCCATATGATAAGACAGACAAGGATTATGTTGACAATGTAAATGATTACAGGATTCTTACAAGAGACAAATTCAGACATATAATTTACAAAAACAGTACCGCAACAGTTGTTATATCAGATCCGGTTATGACTCCCGGGGATTATATGATCTCATTTGCATATCTTTTTGCTTTCATATTTGTCTTTTTAAATTTTGTAATCATCTTTATCCGGATGCCTTCTTTCAAAAGCCTTACCTCTCTGAATTTCAGGCAGAAACTTCAGATCTCTTTTACCGGGATACTTCTGTTTGCTTTTATAATGATAGGTATTGTGGTATCAGTGCTTACTTTAAGGCAGTACCAGCTGAAGCATCACGAAAACATTAAGGAGAAGCTGAATTCAGTTTACCTTGAACTTGAAGGCAAGCTGGCATCAGAAAGAAGAATCTCAACCGACTGGAGAAATGCCACCTATTCAAATCTGAATGAATTCCTTGTTAAATTATCAAACATATTCAATACAGACATAAACCTTTATGACGTTAACGGTTATATAATTGCCACCTCGAGGCAGGAGATCTTCTTTCATGATCTTATCAGCAGAAGGATTAACAATATGGCCCTGATTAACATGAAGGATTTTACCCGGAGTGAATATCTGCAGAAGGAAAAAATCGGGAAACTTGAATATTTTTCAGCATATGTGCCTTTCTATAATAATGACGGACAATTATTAGCATATCTTAATTTGCCATATTTCAGAATGCAGAGCGTGCTGGCCAATGAAATATCAAACCTCCTGGTTGCTGTTATTAATTTCACACTGCTTCTGGTCGTGATAACAATGAGTCTTTCAGTTTTTATCAGCGGAAGGCTTACTGCTCCCTTGTCCATGCTGAGCGAGGGCCTTGCTTCAGTTGAACTGGGTAAGAAGAGCAAACATCTTTTATACAGTGGGAGCGATGAGATAGGTGAGCTGGTTAAGCAATATAACAGGATGCTTGACGAGCTTGAGGAGAGTGCCCGGAAACTCGCAAATTCTGAAAGAGAATATGCATGGAGAGAAATGGCCAAGCAGATTGCCCATGAAATTAAGAATCCTCTTACTCCCATGAAACTGAATGTTCAGCAACTGCTTAAATCGTGGTATGATAAGGTACCAGGATTTGATAAAAAGCTGGAAAATTTTTCCCGGAATCAGATTGAGTATATAGATAATCTATCCACGATTGCAACAGCTTTTTCCTCCTTTGCAAAAATGCCCGGAAATAATCCTGCAGAAGTTGATCTTACAGAACAGATAAGAACATCGCTTGAATTGTACAGACACAGCGACAATGTCCGGTTCAATGTTGAATGGCCTCATGAAAGCAGGATTATAGTGTACGCCGACAAGGAACACCTGAACGGAATATTCTCCAACCTTATAAAAAATGCGATACAGTCTGTCCCTCAGGGAACGGAAGGCATTATTGGCATAAAGATGGAGACAAGGGGGAGCAAGGTTTTAGTTACAATTTCAGATAATGGTACTGGTATTCCGGAAGAGATCAGGAAAAAAATGTTTACCCCGAATTTTACAACAAAATCTTCCGGAATGGGACTGGGCCTGTCGATTGTTAAACGTTATGTGGAAAATGCGGGAGGCAGTATCTGGTTTGAATCGGAGAGCGGCAGGGGAACGATGTTTTTTGTTGAACTCCCTGTTAAATATACGGTTGAAAAACCTGTTTAAATGTCACTCGTCAAAATACAATTGAATTATTCATTTTATTAGCTATATTAGCGGATCATAAGAGCTGGATGACAATTAAGCCGGGGTTCAATATTAAATCTTTGATTCTGATTCTGCTAATTATTGCGGGATTTGATTCTGTTCTGTTATCTCAGGATAAGTTGATCAGCAATGCAATAAATATTTACAAGTATGTTGAATCGATAGGTGTTGCTCCAAATGATAATGTAACCCTGACTGACGCAACAGGACTTAGCCCGGGCGATACTGTCCTGCTGATTCAGATGAAGGGAGCCAATATTATTGTAAATAATGATGCAGGTTACAGTACCCAGGCAGGTTATTTTGGATCTCCGGGAGTAAATGAATTTCTGATCATTGAATCAATTCTAGGGTCTACAGTGACGTTTACCAGTAATATTCTGAATAGTTATAATGTTTTAGGACGTGTACAACTGGTCAGAGTTCCATATTATAACTCGGCAACCGTTACTTCAACACTGACCTGCCAACCCTGGGACAGTATTTCAAAAACCGGAGGTGTTCTTGCAGTTATAGTGGGAAGAACTCTTTCCCTGGGAGCAGATATTGACGTATCGGGAAAGGGATTCAAGGGAGGTACAAGTTCTTTAGGGACCGGGGCCTGTGCCACAGATTTAGGAATGAATGATTATTCTTATGATAACACTTTCGTAAATGCCGGGAATAAAGGTGAAAGTGTTGCTAACCGGGGTTATGTGGATCCTAATTATCCACCTCTCTACCCGGCATATTCCAAAGGGAAAGGAGCAAATCTTTCCGGAGGCGGTGGCGGAAACGGTAAATATTCCGGAGGTGGAGGTGGTTCCAATTGGGGTGACGGTGGACGTGGAGGCAGGGATGGATGTTTAGTATTAAGCGGAGGATTGCAGGGTAAAAAAATAAAATCATTAGATATTGATCTTGATTTTGTGAATAATTTATTCATGGGTGGCGGTGGTGGTGGTTCTACACATGAATCGGCTGGTTCTCCGTCATCTCCCGGAGCAAATGGAGGAGGCATAGTTTTCATAATATGCGACACTCTTAAAGGTAATGGCAAAATTATTACAGCTGATGGGGGAAGCCCTGCTATACCTCTTTTGGTTACCGGGAATGCCGGAGCAGGAGGCGGTGGAGGTGGCGGTTCAATTGCACTTTATCTACAGAGCTACTCTTCCGGAATTACAAGCGGACTGACACTCTCCGTCAAGGGTGGAAAAGGTGGAAATACTTCAAATAACTTTGGTGAAGGTGGCGGAGGTGGCGGAGGCCTTATTCTTACAAATAATATTTCGAAACCTGCTGGTGTCACAAAAATATTTACCGGAGGTGACAAGGGAAACAGTCTTAGTCCATCAGGGAGTAACGGTAGTACGGGAGATTCCTTAAATACTTACTCCCCGACTCTAAACGGTTTTCTCTATAACTCAATCAGATCCTCAGTTACAGGAAACCAGGTTGATTCGATATGTTCAAATATGTCCTTTGGTGTGATCTCCGGAACTATCCCTTTCGGAGGAACCATACAATGGCAAAAGAGTACCACTTCTGAATCTGCCGGTTTCACAGATATCTCAGGAGCCACAGGGAAAGACTATACTCCGGGGCTGCTTACCCAGACAACATGGTTCAGGCGTGTTGTTACAGATGCCGGCCCTCCGGTTATTGTTGACATAAGCAAACCGGTAAAAATCATTGTTCAGCCATTCATCAAAAACAATATTATCGGGGATCCTGATACGGTATGCTATGCCCAGAACCCGAAAGCACTTATTTCCAGAGCAACCCTTCAGGACGGGAATGGGATATACAGTTTCAGATGGAAAGTAAGCACAGATAATTCCCTGTTCACAAAACCTTCAAATAACGACAGTACCGAATCATATACTCCAGAACCTGCCCTTAAGCTAACTTCATGGTACAAACGCACTGTTACTTCAGGTAGGTGTATTGATTCTTCAGCAATTGTCAGAATTAACGTACTTGATACTATCAGAAACAACGCTATTTTAAATGCTCCTCAGGATATTTGCTTCGGCTCGACGTTTACTGACCTCAGTGCTACAACTACCGGTACAACTCCCGCATTGTCGGGTGGTGATGCAACATACAGATTCCTGTGGGAAAGCAGTATTAACGGAGTAGCATGGGGACCTGCTCCCGGAACAAATAACCAGCCTGGTTATCAGCCTGCAGAACTTCCGGAAAGAGCTCCCTTGAATGAATATAAATTCAGGAGGGTAGTAAAATCGGGAATGGACGATGTTTGCGTCAGCACAAGCCAGGTTATTCTTCTAAGGGATTATCCTGTAATTACAAATAACAATGTTGTGACTGCCGAACAGAAAATATGTTCAGGATCTGCGCCCGTTTTACTTACAGGTTCTGATCCTTTATATGGCAATGGAACCTATACTTATATCTGGCAGGACAGCTCAAAGGCCAGACCCGTATGGACAGATATTACAGGTGCTACCCAGAGGGATTATCAGCCACCTGTACTTACAGATACAACCAGGTACCGTAGAAAAGTATATTCTTCAGCATGCGAAAATATCAGCAAATCGGTAAGAATAAATGTTCATAAACCATTGTTAAACAATAATATTTCCCTGCAGTCAGGCGGAATTGATACAACAGTCTGTGACGGGGCAAATCCAAACCGACTGACAGGTACATTGCCCACCGGAGGAACAAACCTGCCTGGTGATTATGCATATGAATGGCAATCATCAACAGATAATTCCACATGGAATCCAGTGGCTTCTGCCGGGACAAATCAGGGATATGACCCTCCTGCCCTGAATGTTACAACCTACTTCAGAAGGAAGGTCCTTTCAGGTGCATGTTTTGACATAAGTGCTTCTGCCATTAAAATAGCCGTTCTTCCTCTTATTTCAAATAATACACTTAATAATCCAAAAGTGATCTGTAAAGGTAATAAACCGGAACTTCTTACTGGCTCAGCACCTGCAGGAGGAGATGGTAATTTCAGGTATTTCTGGGAACAGAGCATTGACGGAGGAACAACCTGGACCGCCGCTGCCGGAGTAAACAACGATCCTTCAGGCAGCTACCAGCCACCTGCATTAAGCGTGCCGACAAAATATAAGAGGAAGGTATTATCGGGGAGCGGCGATTGCTGTTCACATATTTCGAATCCTGTAGAGGTCTTAATACATACCAGGCCAAGTAGCCAGATAGACGCCGGAGCTGATACAGTATTGTATTCATTTGATAAATATTACCAGTTAAAAGCAGCCGATAAGTTCCAATATGAAAAAGGACAATGGACGGTTATCAGCGGGGATGGTATTTTTGAACCTGATAGTTTGCCAATAGCAAAAGTGAGGGGACTGGCAGACAATTTAAATATGTACAGGTGGACACTGACCAACGGACCATGCATTTTAAAGGATTCTGTTAGTGTTACTGTTATCCCAATAAAGATACCTGAAGGATTCTCCCCGAATAGTGATGGTTTGAATGATCTTTTTGAAATTAAGGGTCTTGATACGGACAACCAGGAAGTTGAGTTGAGTATTGTCAACAGTGCCGGCAGCGAAGTCTTCTTTTCCACAAATAAAAACAATCAGACCTGGAGTTTATGGGATGGAAAGACATCAAAAGGAGTTGAATTGCCAGAAGGTACTTATTACTATATATTAAAGATGGAATCAAAAAATACGGATGTAAGTCCTTATAAGAAAAGTGGTTTTGTTGTATTAAAAAGAAAATAATTCTAGTTTGGTTTGGGCAGGATAGTAACTTTATTAAGTAAAGAAAAGAAATGCAGGTTGGGTGCCATCCTGGTATTCATATTTATGGGTGCAAGTCTGCCGGGACAAGCAGAACCGGATTCAAGCAGCATCAGCCTGGCATACCCTGTTTACAGCCAGTACCTTCAGAACGGACTTGTAATCAATCCTGCTTATACAGGAACCCGCGGGGCTTTGAGCGGATTTCTTTCATACAGAAAGCAATGGCTGGGAACACCTGGTGCTCCTGTTCTCCAGTCAGGATCCCTGCATGCTCCTTTTAAAAACGACAAAGTGGCTCTGGGGATTCTTGCCCAGTTCATGCAATATGGTTATACCAAATCCACAAGCATCTATGGAAGTTATGCATATCATATCAGGATGGCAAAAGGCAAGCTTTCTTTCGGGCTGAATGCCGGTGTGGATATCTCAAACAGTGATTATTCCGGAATTGAAACACTACAACCTGATGGAGTCTTTCTGACAAATGATGATCCATATATTCTTCCTAATGTGGGAGCAGGTGCATATTACTTCAGTAATAAGATATTTGCAGGAATTTCTGTTCCGCAGTTTATGAGTTACCGGAAGACATCAACAAATTCAGTTCAGGCTTATCACAGCTTCAGTGATTATGATTTTATTTTCTCCGGCGGAGGTCTTATAACTTTTGCAGATTTTCTGAAATTCAAACCTTCTGTTCTGCTTCGATATTCTCTGGATGAAGCTGAACAAATCAAGCAGTTTGATATAAACGGTAATTTCATCCTGGCAGATATAATATGGGTAGGCGGATCATGGAGAACAAATGAGGAAGTTGTGGTAGGCATCCTCCAATTTCAGATCAATCCGCAGCTTATGTTAGGCTTTTCGTATGACTATCCGGTTGGAAGAATGAGTTCTTACTCAAATGGTTCTGCTGAATTTGCACTGCGTTATGAGTTTGGCTCTAAGGTCAGTGCAGCTAATCCAAGGTATTTCTAGATTCATGGGTAAAAGGCAAAAAGTCATATTAACAATTGTTCTTGGTTTGCTGATAATCACAGCAGCCTCAGCCCAGCAACCCTCTCTCTATTCTGTTAAGAAAATGCCTTTCAATAAAAATTTTGACAGTGAGATATCTCCTGTTATTGTAAAAGACGGAATTATATTTTGTTCTGATAAGAGGTTCAGTGGTATTAAGGACAGGACTGCCTATGACGGTAGACGAATCTATAATATGTACCTGACAGAAAGGATTGATACGTCGGACTGGAGCAATCTGAAGGAAGTTAAAAGTGAGAAAAGCAGGAAATTCAATAGTGGTCCGTTTAGCCTTGGACCCGATGGTAAAACAGTTTATTTCACCAGTGAGGTTGAAACAGGTAAAGCGGCTCGGAACAGAAAATTCAGGAATTACAGCGGGATATTCATCGGGGAGCTGTCAGGTACTGATATCAGCGGGGTCAGACCATTTCAATACAATAATACGGGCTATGATGTAGGCCAGCCCTCAGTTAGCAGTGACGGAAAGTACATTTACTTTGCTTCCAATATGCCGGGAGGACAGGGCGGTTCGGATATTTACTACTGTGAATTAATTAACAATGAATGGTCGCAGCCTGTAAATCTGGGACCTGTCGTTAATTCATCTGCCTCTGAAAACTATCCCTCGATCCATCCTTCTGGTAAGCTATATTTTACATCAAACAGGACCGGTGGCATAGGACGACTTGATGTCTATTCCACTCTTATGTATGAGGGGAAATGGGAAAAGCCTGTCCTGATGCCGGAACCAATCAATTCAACTGCAGATGATTTTGCATTTGTTGCTGAAAGCGGAATGCAGAGAGGATATTTTGCATCAAACCGTGAAAGCGATGATAATATATATAGATTCTCCTCACTGATCCGACGTATGGATGTCTGTGATACACTTCAGGAAAACAGTTACTGTTATCGTTTTATGGAGGAGAATGCCGCAAAGCTTGATACCACTCCTTTCAGGTATGAATGGAAATTTGGCGATGGCAGCAAAGCTGTGGGCCCCGTGGTTGAGCATTGTTATGAAAAGCCGGGTGCTTACCTGGTTCAGCTGGATGTGGTGAACCTTATTACAAAAGAGGTGTTATATAATGAAAAATCCGATTCACTTATTATAACCGATATTGAACAACCATATATAACTGCTCCGGAGCTTGCAGGTGCCGGGCAGGTGCTCAGACTAAATGCTGACAAAACCTATCTTCCGGGCTGGAACATTGTACAGTATTACTGGAATTTCGGAGACGAAACCATACAGATTGGCAAAGAAGTTGATAAGACATATTTAAAACCCGGTGTCTATAACATCCAGATGATTGTTACAGAAGAGGCTCTGCCCGGCATGGAACCAAGGGAAAGATGTATATGTAAAAATATTACTATTTCACGCCAGCCCTGAAGCTGGAAATGACTAATTTTGGGACAGATGAGATTTGGAATATCTATATATAAAATACTGGTTATCACATTCTTCATAGGATTGATGGTCCCTCTGAAGGTTTCGTCCCAGGCAGTGCCCGGGAAAGATGAAAATATCCCTTTCCTCGTGACATTCGGTAAAGAGGGTAAGGTTTCGTGGGGCGATGATGACTTCAACCAGATATTTTTCTTTTCCATTCCAAAGGATTTCAATCAGCAGTTTTTCATCAGGGTATTTGATCCCGATTGCGGTGGGGAACATGATGAAATACAGGGTGATTTCAATTCCAAAACAATGTTTTCTGTTTACGGAGGGAAAGGAGCTGATCCGGAGGTTCATGAGGAATCAAGAGGCCTTGAAAACGGGATGAACTATAAAACCGGAAATCTCCTAGCTTCAAGAGTTTTCGGAACGGAAGCCCGCTATGACAATAAGTACTATTCTTTCGGTCCTCTGAATCCGACTGAAGGAGAATTTAACCTGAAATGGAACTCTTATATTTTTAAGGTTGTAGTTGAAGGTGTGGCCGGCGATGACGGGAATCTATACAGGTTTTTCCTTAGCCGGGATGCAAATTCCAACCTGGCAATTGAGGGAGCTAATGCTTTTACCTATGAATATACATTCCGGATGTGGAACGATTTTAAGAGTATAGCTCACATCTATCCTTATGTTGATACCGGAATTGTATCAATAAGACAAAGTAATTTTGACTGGGATAATGACGGTAAGATACTGGTTGTATCAAGGTATAAAATTGGTAAGGAAGTGCCAATTTCAAATGAAGCTGACTGGGTACATTCCCAGATACCAATTGAACCTGAAGAAGTGGGATCTTCGCTTGATTTTCAGTTTCACAAAAGACAGGGAGAACTGGTCAAAAACAATAATGTCGTAATAACACTTAAAAACCAGCGTGGGGATGCTCTTAAGTTTTACAGTTCACCTATAGGGGGAGTGCCGGTTTATATTCCAAAAACCAGTGTGACAAAGATTGCACCAAAGAAATAAACAGAGTCAGCGATGAGTTTTTCCTTTAAGTTGAAAATGATTAACAGCACCATCTGGTGCTTGTTTTTGTTTTCTGCAATATTGAACGGTCAGACTCTGAGTTTCAGGACATATGATGTTGAAAGAGGCATTCCCAATTCATTTATTTATAACCTTAACCAGTCTGACGATGGTTATCTCTGGGTAGGAATGGGAAACGGAATAGCCAGGTTTGATGGTTTCGAGTTTTTCAAAGTAGCTTATCCTGATTCAGCTTCAGGCCGTTATGCCACAGCAACATTCAAGGATAAATCAGGGAGGATATGGTATGGATGCAGTGATGGCAAAGTTTACTATGTTAAAGGACGTTCGCTCGTAGAGGTTCAGCTTTCAAATTCAAAAAGCATCAGCGATATTATCTCCGGACCTGAGGAGATGATCTATGTAATACCACAGGGGAATTCAATATATGCAATCAGCACTTCTGACCCTTCAGAAACCACTGAATACTCTCTTTCAGTCAATTCTGTATTGTTTTCAGGTTGCTTTACCCGCAGTGGTGAACTTCTTCTCGGCACTCAGGAAAATCTTCTTATCTGCAGATTTTCATCAGATTCCGTAAGTGTATTAAATACCATTGAAGGATTCGATTATTCGGCTGTGACAGCAATACACCCAACCGAAAATCCGGCAAAATTTGTTGTTGGTACAGATGGCAACGGGCTCTATCTGATGAATGTTAACGGTACGGAATTTTTACTTGAAAGATTTAAGGAATATCCGGCCTGGTCAACTCTCAGTGTACAGTCAATATTTGTAGACAGGGAGAAAAACTTATGGATATCGACATTTGGATCCGGAGTGATTGAATTTAATCTCTCATCTGATTTACGTTCAGTCAGTGATGTAAAAACCTATGATATAAATTCAGGTCTGGTTAATAATGATATTAAGGCCTTTTTTCAGGATATCGAAGGTAACTACTGGTTTGGGACTTACGGTAACGGAATATCACTGTTAACTTCTTATGCTTTCGGATTTTTTACTCCAGGCAGGAACAATTCAGAGAATAATATTCTCTATATAAATAAGCTTGGAAATAGTTATTTATTGGGGACTCCTTCAGGTTTTCATTTTTTTAATTATGAGAAGGGTGTTTCTGAATCATTTACTGATCTGCGGAAATATGTCGGACAGTATGAGATCACATCATATTATCTCGACGACGCAAAGGAGTTATGGATTGGAACTGCAGGAGGTGGATTATATAAGAGGAACGGTGCCGGAAAAGTAACTCTTTTCTATCGCTCCGGCGATTCAGGTGCTGATAATATAAGGGATATAGAAACTGATGATCGCAGCATCTGGATGGCAACTGTCAATGGGGTAGTTATTTTGAATAAATTTACCGGTGACCTAAGGACCACTTTTGATATTACAAACAAACTCCCGCATAGCAGCATAAATACAATTTTTATCGACAGATCCGGCAGAGCTCATGTTGGAAACAATGAAGGTGAAAGACTTTTTATGATCAACCGCGATTTTGAAATAGAAATTGCGAATGGTAAAATGGAAGGGAGTACCGTCAACAGGATACAATCCTTTTCCCAGGGAAGAGATGGTTCAGTATGGATATCAACACGGGGTAACGGGGCTTTTAAATTTAAGAATGATTCAGTTTCAGCAATTGAAAGGACAGGTGATCTCTTATCAGCTTATTGCTACAGCATACTTTCAGATTCTGAAAACAATGTCTGGATCGGGCATGAAAAGGGATTTTCAAAATATAATCCCGCTACAGGCAGTGTGAAAACTTATGGTACCGACTTTGCCAAAGGCGGCCTTTGCAATCCTTCCGGAATGTTCGAATCACCTGACAGGAAAGTTTTCATTGGCACAACAGAAGGACTGGTGGTGTATGACAGTAAGAAAGACAATCATGTTTCAACCCCTCCATTCACAAATCTTAACTATATCACCATCAATGATATAAAATATGATTATCAGCCGGTGTTTACTCTGCCCTACAAAAAATATATCATCAGGCTGAACTTTGTTGGCATTAATTTCAGTGATCCGGAGAAGGTATACTATAGTACATATGTTGAGGATTTTGATGAGAAATGGAGCAGCCTGAGTGATACTAGAGAGATCCCGTACAGCCTGGGTGACGGGAAGTACAAATTCAATATTATTTCGGTCAACCAGGACGGTGCATCGCAGGAAAAACCAGTGTCATTTATGATAATAATAAAGAAGCCCTGGTGGAGGACATGGTGGGCATCATTGTGCTGGCTTGTTCTGCTTTCAGGAGCGGTGATCACCATAATTAAGATCAGGGAGCAATCTCAGAAGAAGATACAGGAATATCTTGAAACTGAACTTGAAGCCCGCACCAGTGAGGTTGTAAAGCAGAAAGGGGAGATTGAACTTCAGAATCTTGAAATAACAGACAGCATAAACTATGCTAAAAGAATACAGACAAGTATTCTTCCTGACTATGGAAAGCTGGCAGAAGCATTCAAGGATGCCTTTGTGATTTTCCGTCCCAGGGATATTGTCAGCGGCGATTTTTACTGGTTCGACAGACTTGACGAAGAAAGGTTTATACTGGTTTGTGCTGACTCGACAGGCCATGGCGTGCCTGGTGCATTTATGTCAATGATTGGGGCGACACTGCTTCAGGATATTGTCACAAGGCAACGTATTTCAAAACCCTCACAGATTCTTACCCTGCTCGATAAACAGATTTTCTCCACACTCAATCAGAATATTGAATTTGGGATTTCCAATGACGGCATGGATATGGTTGTTTGTGAATTTAACCTCAGTAAGCGTCATGTAAGATTTGCATCGGCCATGCGCCCGGTTATTGTTGTAATAGGAGGAGAGTCGTTCTATATTAAAGGAAACAGATCTTCAGTTGGTGGAGAATCAGCGATGGAGAAATTCTTTGACGATCAGGAATATTATCTGAATGCAGGAGATACGATTTATCTCTTCTCTGATGGTCTGCCCGACCAGTTTGGAGGTTCTGACGGCAAAAAACTGAAGATAGCAAGACTGAAGCGTATCATTGAAAAGGTTGCAGATAAACCGATGTCTGAGCAGAAGATCCTTATTTCTGAATTCTACGAAGACTGGAAAGGTGAATTTGAACAGGTGGATGATATACTTCTGATAGGAGTCAGGGTCTGATACTTCCTCTACTGTTTTGTATATGTATTGTTCTCAGATACAATAATCTCGGCTGTCTCTTCAATATTACTGTAATTTTCTGCCCGGTCTTTTATGTAAAATTCATACTTGATTGTATCGCCGGTATTATATGACTGGTAGATAAAGGTAACTGCTATTGTTCCTCTGAGTATCTGGTTCTGGCCAAGTCTTTCCATATAGGGTATACGGTATGATGAATATGGAAGCAGTGGGTCATATTTGTCATTAATTCTTACCATGTTCCCGTCAATCTTTCTGTACAGAACAAGCTGGAGGTTGGTGGTATCTGTCTGTAAACCGGTAGGTGGGGCCAGACCGAGATCGCCATCACCGTCTTCAAACCTGAAAAGAAGAATTCCCCCTTTTGAAGTGTTTCCAAGGATATCAAGTGTGTCAAAAATTTCAAAGCTGGTGAATTCTATATTTGGTTTGGCCGGCAGTTGGTCGACCTTGAAACAACCTGCAACTGTCACAAGAGTTATTGTCAATATCAGTACTATGCTTGTCCTTTTCATTGCTCCCGGAATCTTAGACTTTTTAACAAAAATCACACCAAAGATCACTATTTTTTTCTGAAAAACACTCTAATAGGAACACCGGTGAAGTCAAAATGTTCTCTCATCCTGTTCTCAATAAACCTTTTGTAAGGTTCCTTTACATATTGTGGCAGATTGCAGAAAAATGCAAATGCAGGGGTGTAGATTGGCAATTGAGTGACATATTTGACCTTAATATATTTCCCTTTAAGCGATGGAGGCGGATTGCTTTTTACAACAGGCAGCATCACATCATTAAGCTCTGCAGTGCTTATCTTACGGTTCCTGTTATTGTTAACCCTCTCAATAAGCTCAAGCACCTTGTGTATTCTTTGCTTGTTTATTGCTGAAATGAATAGTATCGGATAGTCAGTAAAGGGTGCCGTTCTTTCCCTGATCTCTTTTTCAAACTTTGTTGTAATATTATTTTCCTTCTCAATCAGATCCCATTTGTTAACAAGTACTATCATTCCCTTGTTATTCTTCTGTATAAGTGAAACAATATTCAGGTCCTGCGATTCCATACCCCTTGTTGCATCAAGAAGGAGAAGACAGATATCAGAATTTTCTATTGTCCTGATTGCTCTCATGACAGAATAGAATTCAATATCCTCACTTACCCTGGCTTTCTTTCTCAGACCTGCAGTATCAACAAGCAGAAAATCATGATTGAATTTATTATACCTTGTGTAAATGGAATCGCGTGTTGTTCCGGCCAGTGGAGTTACAATATTTCTCTCTTCACCAAGAAGTGAGTTTACCAGGGATGATTTCCCGACATTTGGCCTTCCAACAATGGCTATCCTTGGAAGTTCGGGAATCTGTTCCGGTTCCCTGTCGGGGAAACATTTTACAACAGCATCAAGTAACTCACCCGTACCGCTGCCATTGATTGAACTCAGTGGAAAATATTCCCCTAGTCCGAGATTATAGAATTCTGTGGCATCCATGAGCCGTTCGCTGTTGTCTACCTTGTTTACAACCACCATTACTTTCTTGTTGTATCGCCGCAGAAGACCAGCAACAGATTTATCAAGATCATGAATTCCCACAGTTACATCAACCATGAAAAGTATCAGGTCAGATTCCTCAATGGCAAGAAGGACCTGCTTATTGATCTCCTCTTCAAAAATGTCATCGGAGTTCTGAACATAACCGCCGGTGTCTATGACTGAAAATTCCACTCCGTTCCAGTTTGACCTTCCATAGTTACGGTCACGAGTTACTCCGCTGACTTCATCAACTATCGCTTCCCTGGAATCTGTAAGTCTGTTGAATAGCGTCGATTTCCCGACATTAGGCCGGCCAACTATAGCTACAATTCTGCTCATCTGCAATTATTCTATCTGTAACCAAATTTTTTCAGCATCGAGGGTTTATCCCTCCAGTCCTTCGATACTTTTACATAAATTTCCAGGAATACTTTTTTTCGGAAGAAATCTTCCATGTCTTTCCGTGCTTCTGTTCCTACCCTCTTAAGCATTGTCCCTTTGTGTCCGATTATTATACCCTTCTGGCTATCGCGTGCGACATGAATGACTGCCCTTATTCTGATCAGGTTATTCTCCTCAGTGAAACTTTCAATCTCAATTTCCACTGAATAGGGCACCTCTTTCTTATAGTGAAGTAGAATTTTTTCGCGGATTATTTCTGAAGCAAAAAACCTCTCAATCTTGTCAGTAAGCTGATCCTTGGGAAAATATGGTTCGCCCTCAGGCAGTTTTGATAGTATTGCATTAAGAAGAGTGTCAAGATTGAATTTCCTCAGGGCTGAAACCGGAATCACAGGAGATGAGGTGAATATCTTCTGCCAGTTTTCTGCTATTTTTTCAAGGTCCTCCTGGTTTGAAAGGTCTATCTTGTTCACAACAACCATCACAGGAATTCCTGATTCCTTTATCTTATCTATGTATTCACCTTCATGGGCTGATTTTTCTGTAACATCTGTTACATAAATTATCAGATCCGCATCAGATAATGCAAGATTTACCGAATTCATCATAGTCTCCTGCAGCTTATACATTGGCTTCAGGATCCCGGGTGTATCTGAATAGACAATCTGAAAATCCTCACCATTAACTATTCCCATTATGCGGTGACGTGTTGTCTGTGCCTTTGATGTAATAATCGACAGCTTTTCCCCGACAAGTGCATTCATAATCGTCGATTTCCCGACGTTCGGATTCCCGAGAATATTTACAAAACCAGACTTGTGATTCATTTTATACTAAAAAATTCCGCGTTTAAGCATACTAATCTCTTTCTCAGTAAGGAACCTCCATTTGCCTCTCTGGAGATTCTTTTTGGTGAGTCCTGCAAAATATACCCTGTCAAGCTTTTTAACTTTATATCCCAGCTTCTCGAACATTCTGCGAACCACTCTGTTCTGACCCGAATGGAGCTCGATTCCTATCTGGGAACTGTCGTCCTCATCGGCATATGATACAGCATCTGCTGCAATACTTTCATCCTCAAGTTGAACACCTTCAGTTAATCTGAAAAGATCATTCTTAGCTACTGCTCTGTCGAGATAGACATGGTAGATCTTCCTCCTCTTATATTTAGGATGTGTTAGTCTTCCGGTCAGATCTCCGTCATTGGTAAGGAGCAGAACACCTGTTGTTGCCTTATCAAGCCTTCCAACAGGATAAACTCTTTCCTTAAAATCGCTTCCGAGCAGATCGAGGACAGTTTTATCTGCATGCGGGTCCTCAACAGTTGTTACATAATCCTTTGGTTTATTCATCAGGATGTACACCTTCTTTTCAGCTGACAACCGTTTATTCCTGTATCTGACATCATCATCGATGGATACTTTTACTCCCAGATCAGTTACTGTTTTACCATTGACGGTAATCAGTCCGTTCCTGATATGCTCATCAGCATCTCTTCTTGAACAAACACCGCTGTTAGCGATGAACTTGTTGAGCCTGATTTTTTCATCCGTTTTCCTGGCCGAGGCGGAATATTTTCCAGGTTGTTTTGATGTTTTTAGTCTTGGTCTGCCAGCAGGTTTTCGGTTCTCCATATCAGTTACTTATCAGGGTGCAAAGGTACTATTATTTGCCGATAATCCGATTTGATGATTTTTTCGCACCTTTGTGTTCTTAAAAATTAAATTTATGGCTCTTATAAAATCTATTTCAGGTATCAGGGGGACCATAGGAGGAAAACCCGGAGATAATCTTTCACCTTTGGATATTGTAAAATTTACATCTGCCTACGGTGTCTGGCTTAAAAAGAGACACGGAAGAGAAAATCTCAGGGTTGTGGTAGGACGTGACGGAAGAAAATCGGGAAGCATTGTAAACAGCATTGTGGTTGCGTCTCTTCGGAGCCTTGGAATCAATGTCACCTGTCTCTTATACACATCTCCGAGCCCACGAGACAGGCAGAAAT
>CALMJY010000279.1 GCA_937864815.1 uncultured Bacteroidota bacterium | reverse complement strand
AGAATTGAGAGCAATCCGTTAAGTCCGCCGGCTGTATTCATCAGATCATGGAAAAAGAGCCTCTCAATTGCTAAAAGTCTTTTTTCATAGCTTATATCCTGAAGTGAAAGAACATAAAAAAGATTTCCATTCAGCTTTATAGGTGATGAAGTTATTCTGAGATCCCAGCTCATCAGTTTTCCTTTATTCTCAGAGAGTATTCTGGCTTCACGGCTAGCCTTGCTGTTTGTTCTTATACTTTCAAGAATTGTATTAACTGCACCACAATACCTGCATTCTTCCGATGTTCCACAACCTGAGGGTCCTTTATCGGAGTTTACACATGAAATAACCTCCCCCAGTCTTTTACCCAGAATTGTCTCGATACTGTTTATTCCAAGCAAATCGAGGAATTCACTATTGGCAAAAACAATCTGTCTGTTACTGTTTATTACAGAGCTTATACCAGTAAGAGAACCGAACAATTCTGTAAAAAGTTTCTGTGCCGAGACAAGCTGCTTTTCACTGAATAACTCATCAAAAGATGACCTTTTTCCAGGTGCATAAAATGTTCTGTCGTCCATAAGGGAATAAAAACCATAAAAACAATTCCGGTATAAATATAGTAATCTATAGCCTCTCAAAACCGGATAATGATTATTAAAATCCTCTTTATTGAATGGAAAAACCCTCTGTGGGTTTCATAAACAGATGAAACACAGAGGGTTTCCTTCAGGAGATATCTTTATTCTGCATCAGCCATTACCCTCATATCTTTCACGGTACCGATAAGCCTTATCAGTTCTGATTTATAGCCGTCCTCATCCTGCCCTTTGGCACTCCTAGCAAGTTCCGCAGCTCCTGCCAGGGATGAAGTTCCCCTTAATTCAGAATTTCTCAGAATCATCCCGAATTCAGATACTGCAGCTGCAAATCTGAGATTATCAGAAGCCTCATCAATATCCTTCACATATCCTTTAACAGGCTTGTCAAGCAATATGCTGCTGTTACCATCCGGCTTTTTATAACGAAGTTTAATTGTCAGAAATTCCTGGGAATTTGTACGGTCAGGTGTAGTTTTTCCTTCATTGCTCTGATATTTAAGAGGATCAACGGAGGGTATCCTTTCATCTGATCCTGATGGTATCAGTTCATAGAGTGCAGTGACATTATGCCCTGCTCCCATTTCTCCTGCATCCTTCCTGTCATCATTAAAGTCTTCATCATTAAGTATCCTGTTCTCATAACCAATAAGTCTGTATGCCTTTATTTTTGCAGGATTGAATTCGATCTGGAACTTAACATCCTTGGCTATAGTGAACAGAGTGCCTCCGAATTCACGAACAAGGACTTTCCTTGCCTCCTGAAGGTTATCGATATAAGAATAGTTACCATTGCCTTTGTCGGCAATTATCTCCATCTTATCGTCCTTTACATTTCCCATTCCAAATCCAAGAACAGTTATAAAAACACCCATTTCTCTTTTTTCCTCAACAAGTCTTTCCATTCCACCATTGCTTGATTCGCCGACATTAAAATCGCCATCCGTTGCAAGAATTATCCTGTTATTACCACCTTTAATGAAATTTTTCTGAGCCTCGGCATAGGCAAGCTTAAGTCCGGCGCCTCCGGCAGTTGACCCGCCAGCCTCAAGGTTATCAATGGCAGCCATTATTGTCTCTTTTCTGTTTCCCGGTGTTGATTCAAGCACAAGGCCTGCAGCACCTGCATAAACTACTATGGCAACCCTGTCCTGAGCCCTTAATTCGTTCACAAGTAATCCAAATGCCGATTTAAGCAGAGGGAGTTTATTGTGATCACTCATTGACCCTGAAACATCAATAAGAAACACAATATTTGAAGGCGGAAGAGAAGATTTGTCAATACTTTTTCCTTTAAGACCAACATGCAGCAGATGATGGTTCGTATTCCAGGGACAAACTGCCATCTCAGTATAAACCGAGAATGGATGTTCACCTTTGGGCTCAGGATAATCGTACTTGAAGTAGTTTATCATCTCTTCTATCCTTACAGCATCAGCAGGAGGCAATTGTCCCATATTGATGAATCGCCTGATATTTGAATAGGAAGCATTATCCACATCAATTGAAAATGTTGAAAGGGGACTGCTCTTAACGTTTCTGAATCCATTCTCATTCACTGATGCGTAGCCTTCTGTATTAAATTCATTGCTATACCTTTTAAATGAATTCTGAGAATCATAGGCCATTCCGGCGTATGGTGCAGCAATTGCCGCACCCAGTGACTTAACTTCATATTCCCTGGATTTATCCCCCCTTGTTTTAGTTAAATCATCAATTTGTTCAGCTTCAGGCGACAGGCTTACATCAATTGTGCTTTTACTTCCTATGCTGACTTTAACCTCTGCGTAACCAGGCAGAGAGAAAATAAGCACCGAAGCCTGACTGTCAACATTAATTTTGTAAAAACCGTTATTGTCTGTTACAGCAACAGCAGATGACGGTTTTGTTTTAACAGTTACACCGGACAAAGGATAGCCTGATGGATCGGTTACCCTGCCGGTAATTGTCATTGATTCTTTAAATGCAAACATTATTGCTGTAAGAATCACTATTGTAATTACTGATAATTTTGTTTTCATGACTATAATTTTTGGTTAAACATTTCCTGTATGATGCAGGGATTTTCCAAATTCCATAAAACACATAATTGTTTTTTAATTTTAGTCTATCTTTATATAAATTAACTAATGGTTGGGGATATAGAAAAAGATAATATTTAACCACAGAGGGCACAGAGTTTTCACAAAGTACACAAAGACAAATCATTGATTATTAATCCTCTGTGACCTTTAAGCATTTTCTTTGCGATCTCTGTGGTTAATGGATTTTGATTTTTCCAAAACACCCAAATAATCATTAAAAAGTTGCGGTTTAAAATCCCATACCAAAAGAAAAAGAGATCAGAAGAGGATCTGATAAAAGAATTCACTTCATCAGGTGATCTTGAAGTGCTTGGAGAACTCTATTCAGGTTACATGCACCTTGTTTATGGTGTATGCCTTAAATATCTGAAAGACAGGGAAGAATCTTCAGATGCCGTGATGCAGATTTTTGAAAAACTCATAACCGAAATACCGAAACAAAAAATCGAAAATTTCAGGAGCTGGTTGCATGTTGTCACTAAGAATTATTGCCTGATGCAGCTGAGGTCACAAAAATCAAAAGATGAAAAATTCAGGGAATGGATAAATGATCCCGCAATTTTTATGGAAAACACCATTGTCCTGCATCCTATTGATGAAGACAGGACAGATTTCGAAAAAGACCTTGCTGATTGTATTGAAAGGCTTAAGAATGAGCAAAAGGAGTGTATAAGAAAATTTTATTTTGAGAATCAATGCTACAGGGAGATTGCATCTACGATGAATCTCGATGAGAATAAAGTGAAGAGTCATCTTCAGAATGCGAAAAGAAATCTGAAAATTTGTCTTGATGAAAAAAATGGACAAAAATAAAGAACACGGAGGTATAGGCAGTGAGGACTTCAGAAGGTACCGTAATGGTGGAATGACCGGAGAAGAACGAAATGCATTTGAGAGGGAGCTCCAGAAGGATCCTTTTTCAGAGGGTGCTTCAGAAGGTTTTTTACTTATTTCCGCAAATGAGGCTGAAGAAGATTTGAAAAAACTCAGGAAAAAACTCGGTAAGAGAACAGGGAAAAGAACAGTAGCTGTTTATTACCGTATTGCTGCAGCAGTAGCTATTTTGGTTACAGTAACAGTTATTTTCTTCAACAGGAACAGGGAAACAGAATTTATGGTAAGCAAAAGTGAAACAGTACTTACAGATACCCCCGTTTCAATTGCCGCATCGGAGCCCATAAAAGATCTGACTGAAAAAGCAGAATCGAAAAATGAACCTGCAAAAAGGTCTCAACAGATCTCTCCACTTCCCCCAGTCTCCCCTTCTCCCCGTCTCGCTGTTACTGAGCAAACAGAATTGTCTGCTGAAGACAAGGCTGATACAAAGGACCTGGTAAAGGAAGAAGTATTGGCTGTTGCCGGTGAACGGGATCTGGCCAAGGCTGATGAATCTGCTGAGGCCGAAAAAAAGATGGAAATGTCCAGAGGTGCAGGGGTATCTGCACCCATGGCCACAAAGGGAAGATCAGCTTCAGAACATACTGAAGCTATGCCAATTGCAGGAATTGACAGCTTCAATCTCTATATCGAAAAAAATATAAGAATCCCTGATACCACAAGTAAGCAGGAAGAGACTGTAATCATTAGTTTTATAGTCAAATCTGACAGCACCCTTTCAGATTTCAGGATAATCGAAAGTCCGGGTCAGTCATATTCCCGTGAAGCAAAAAGACTTTTAAAAGATGGTCCCCGGTGGAAACCGGCAACCGAAAACGGAATACCTGTAAGTGAAGAAACAAGAATAAGTATTGTCTTCAGATAGTATCCTGTTTATTACTTAAGTTTCTTAAGAAGATCGTAATAAGAATTCAGCAGCATATTTGAGTCAACACTGGTCAGGAGGAAGGTGCATCCGGTCTTTATTTCATTTATCATATCATCAGTACCCCCACTGTAAATACCATATGGCATGCCTGCCTTTCTGCACTTTTCTTTAACCAGATTGATTGATGACTGTATATCGGGATGAGATATCTGTCCAGTAAGTCCCATACTTGCAGACAGATCATAAGGACCGATAAAAACCGAATCAATTCCCTTGACTTTCAGGATATCATCAAAATTTTTTACAGCATCCTTATGCTCACACTGGATCATAACTA
>CALMJY010000278.1 GCA_937864815.1 uncultured Bacteroidota bacterium | reverse complement strand
AATATGTACAGAACACATACATGCGGCGAACTGACTATGAGTGCTGCCGGACAGAAAGTTACTTTATGCGGCTGGGTTCAGAAATCGAGAGATCTGGGGGGAATGACATTTGTTGATCTGCGTGACAGATACGGATTGACGCAGCTTGTTTTCAATATGGATACCAATAAGGAACTCTGTGAACAGGCACGAAAACTGGGCCGTGAATATGTGATACAGGCCTCCGGCGAAGTGACGGAACGAAGCAATAAAAATCCTAAAATGCCTACCGGCGATATTGAAATAACTGTAAGCAGTCTGAATGTACTTAATGCAAGCGAACTGCCGCCATTTACTATCGAAGAAGAGACTGACGGAGGAGATGAACTGAGAATGAAATACAGGTACCTCGACCTGAGAAGGGCTCCTGTAAAAAATAATATAATACTGCGTCACAAGGTTGCCCGGGAGGTTCGTAAGTATATGGATTCCATTGGATTTGTAGAGGTCGAAACGCCGGTACTTATCAAATCAACACCTGAGGGAGCACGTGATTTTGTTGTACCCTCAAGGATGCAACCGGGATCTTTCTATGCCCTTCCCCAATCACCCCAAACCCTGAAGCAGCTACTGATGGTTGCAGGATTTGACCGTTATTTTCAGATTGTAAAATGTTTCAGGGATGAAGACTTGCGGGCAGACCGTCAGCCTGAATTCACACAGATCGACTGCGAGATGTCGTTTGTTGAAAGGGAAGATGTGCTGAATACATTTGAGGGACTGGCAAAACAGCTTTTCAGGGCAGTTAAGAACATAGAGTTCAGTGAACCGTTTCCGCGGCTTTCCTATGCAGATGCCATGAAGTATTATGGTTCCGACAAGCCTGATCTTCGTTTTGGCATGAGATTCAGTGAAATTACAGATGTTGTTAAGGGACACGGATTCTCGGTTTTTGATTCGTCTGAGTATGTTGGGGCAATATGTGCAGAGGGCTGTGCCGAATACACCAGGAAACAGATAGATGAACTTACAGAATTTGTCAAAAGGCCTCAGATTGGCGCCTCAGGAATGATATATGCAAGGGTAAACCAGGATGGTACAGTTAAATCATCGGTTGATAAGTTCTATACACCGGAAGATCTCAAAAAATGGAGTGACAGGCTGAATGCAAAACCCGGTGACCTAATCCTTGTCCTGGCAGGTGTTAAGAAAAAAACATTATCAGCTCTCTCTGAACTGAGACTTGAAATGGGAACCCGGCTTGGATTGAGGAAAAGCGGAGTATATGTACCTCTCTGGGTTGTTGACTTTCCACTTGTTGAATGGGATGAGGAGGAGAAAAGATTCTTTGCCATGCATCATCCCTTTACATCACCGGTGCCGGAGGATCTGCCTCTGATGGAAACCAATCCCGGAAAGGTAAGGGCCAATGCATACGACCTTGTTATTAACGGCGTTGAGATAGGTGGCGGTTCAATCAGGATTCATGATGCTTCCGTGCAGAGGCTTATGTTTAAAGTACTGGGCTTCACTCCGGAAGAAGCTGAGGAGCAGTTCGGATTTCTGCTTAATGCATTCAAATACGGCGCACCGCCGCATGGTGGTGTTGCATTCGGTTTCGACAGGTGGGTTGCAATGTTCGGGGGTCAGGATTCTATAAGGGATTTTATCGCTTTCCCAAAGAACAATTCAGGCCGCGATATCATGCTTGATACTCCTTCTGAAATCTCTGAAAAGCAGCTGAAAGAGCTGCAGATTATTGCAGGACCGAAAAAATAGAAATTCAGCACGGATTACAATTAATTTTCTGGCTGGCGCCGATTTGCAATCGGTGCCATAATATAAGCACGGATTACAAATCCGCGCTAGCGATAGTCAGAAGTAACAATCTCTCCGAGAAGGGTGGCTGAAGTGCACCTTTCGATTTTGACCTTCACGTAGTCACCTTTTTTATGTCCCTTGCCGGGGAAGACAACCACTTTGTTCTGTGAAGTTCGTCCTGACAGGTTTTCGGGTGATCTTTTTGAAGATCCTTCAATAAGCACATCAAAGACTTTTCCAACATCCTGTTTTTTTGATTTTGCGGAGAGTTTATTCTGAAGCGCAATCATTTCGGTAAGTCTTTCAGATTTTATATCCTCAGGTACATCATCCTTATATTTTCTTGCTGCCTTTGTACCTGGTCTTTCACTGTACTTGAACATGTAGGCAAAATCATATACGGCCC
>CALMJY010000277.1 GCA_937864815.1 uncultured Bacteroidota bacterium | reverse complement strand
TTTTCGAGCCAGTTGAAAATAGGAATAATTATAAATCTGTTGATCCAACCAATAATATTACGACCTAAAAATACAAGTTTATCGAGTTCCTGACCTTCTTTTTTCAGGGTTGTAAAGGAGTTTGGACCGTAATAAAGCTTCATGCTTAGAGCATTCAAAGAGGCAGGATTAAAAGGTACTCCAAGCTCCGTGGTATAGTAACGTATATATTTTTCAGATGTTATGGTCCGCGTAGATGAGACAGTTCCATTGAGAAAGAAATCATTTGACAGTACAACTGTTGAAAAAAATTGATCCTGAAAAGCAATCCAGCTTAATTTGGTTGTAATATCAACTTTTTCGTCTTTTTTAGAATTTAATTTCAATCCAGTTACCTCATCCTGGAAATACCTGTATCTGATTGTGGAATAATTTTCTTCATTCTGACGACCCTTCTCCTGTTGTGGAATATACATCTTCCAGTCAAGTGTCAAGCTGTTCTGGTTGGATACTATGATCCCTTCCATCGATTTAAAACTTACATCAAAATCGACCATGTACTTATCCGGAGCAAGTGTATACTTATATTCAATGTATTTATCAGCACCTGCCATTAACCGAAGTACTACACTCTGTGGCTCGGAGGATACATTAACAGTTCTGTTGTCATTAACCGGTTTGAAATACAGATTATTAGTCTGTACTGCCCTGTTGTCAGTTGTAAAGAAATTAAATCCAAATACAGTTGAATCGCCTGAAAAGAGAATTAATGGAAGCGAATCATGAGTTCGGTATTCTTTCAGCCTGGCAGAATAAACCCGACCTCCTTTTAAGGAAATCTTAAGTTCAATCTTATTGTTTTCAAGAGTAATGAATTCATTTTCTCCTGTTGCCGATGATGCAAATACCCCATATTCATTTAAATCTGCAGGTTGTGTCTGGCCAGTAAGGTTTGTCACTATATTCTGAGACTGTTCTGTTTTCGTTGTATCGGCAGCCTGAGTATTTGTTCCAATTCCAAGTTTTTGGTTCAGTTCATTAATTTTGGCTACTGCATCAGGATTATTTGGTTTAAACCTTAGTGCATTAATGTACTCAGCCCTAGCGTTTTCAAGTTCTCCCTTGGCATAATATGATTCTGCAACAGAAATTGCATTTTCATAACCTTTATTGAACCTGCTGTTGTTATATAGACTGAAACCTATAAAAATCAGAAAAATGAGGATTATACCTGTTATTGTGTTACGATCCATTATTTCGTTTAATGTTGATTACTAATTATTTATTAAATATTTCCCCGGGTAACTTTGTCAGCTCATACACGCCTTTACAAAGCTTAGAAATAAGGGATGTGGATTTACTACAGTACTGCTGTATTCCGGGTGAAATTGAACACCTATAAACCATTTATGATCTTTTAGTTCCATAATTTCAACCAGATTTGATTCAGGATTTATTCCTACCGACAGCATACCGTTTTTTTCAAAATCTTCCAGGTATTTGTCATTGAATTCATACCTGTGCCTGTGTCTTTCCATTATCTCTGTTTTATCATAAGCCGCATATGCCTTTGAACCTTTGGAAATTACACATTTATATCCTCCAAGTCTCATTGTGCCACCCTTATCGCTTATACTTTTCTGCTCTTCCATTAAGTCAATAACAGGATATTTTGTTTTGTGATTTATTTCAGTTGAATGTGCACCATCATATTTGAGAATATTACGGGCAAACTCAATCACGGCACATTGCATACCGAGGCAAATTCCAAAAAATGGAATATTGTTTTCTCTTGCGAAACGTGCAGTCAGAACTTTACCCTCAATACCCCGAGATCCAAAACCCGGGGCAACCAGTATCCCGTTTAAACCGCTAAGTCTGTCAGTTAGGTTATTTTCATTTATATCTTCCGAATGAATATATTCAATGTCAATCTCACATTCATTCATCGCACCACTATGAATAAAAGACTCGGCAATAGATTTGTATGCATCAGGAAGCTCAACATACTTTCCAACAATCCCTACTTTAATAGAGTTTTTAGGATTTTTGAGTTTAGTGAGGAATTGTCTCCACTCATCCAGCTTTGGTTCATTTTCAACAGGAAGGGCAAGTTTCCGAAGGACTGTTTTATCAAGTCCCTGCTCAAGCATTTTAATTGGCACTTCATAGATTGTTGAAACATCAACTGACTCAATAACAGCACTTTCCTCTACGTTACAGAACAATGCAACTTTTCTCTTCAGGTCGGTATTCAGATGACGGTCTGTACGAAGAACCAGCACATCAGGCTGAATTCCGGTTTCTAGCAGTTCCTTAACCGAATGCTGGGTAGGTTTTGTTTTGGACTCTCCGGTTGATGAAAGATAGGGTACAAGGGTAAGATGAATGACCAGGCAGTTCTGGGCTCCGAGTTCCCACTTAAGCTGCCTGACAGATTCTATGTAGGGCAGTGATTCTATATCACCGACAGTTCCTCCTATCTCCGTAAGAACAATATCATATTTATTACCTGAACTTACCAGTTTAATCCTTCTTTTAATCTCATCCGTAATATGAGGTATAACCTGCACGGTTTTTCCCAGGTAATCTCCTTTGCGCTCTTTATTAATAACTGACTGGTAAATCCGTCCAGTGGTTACATTATTTGCCTGGCTTGTCGGGACATTCAGAAATCTCTCATAATGACCAAGATCCAGATCAGTTTCAGCACCGTCAAGAGTAACATAACACTCACCATGCTCATAAGGATTTAATGTACCGGGATCAACATTGATATATGGATCGAGTTTCTGGATTGTCACAGAATAACCTCTTGACTGCAAAAGCTTTGCAAGTGATGCTGAAATAATCCCCTTACCCAGTGATGATGTAACCCCGCCAGTAACGAAAACATATTTAACTTCTGTCACAACTGAAAAATATTAATACTCTTATTATCTTTTATTCTAATACTTAGTCATCAAGTCCTGACTGATCAATCATCCTGACTTTTTCCTCCAGGGTTTTTATAAGCTTTTTAGCATTCTCTATTTTATCCTCTACCTCCCGTATCATAGTATCGGCATTTTTGGATTTTGCAAAGAAACCTATATTATTTTCCCACAATACAATGTCACTTTCCAACTGTTTAATTTTGGTAAAGAATTTATCCCTCTCATTTCTTACTTTACGGGATGCCTTAGGATTTACTTTAAGACTGTCGAGTTTTGTTTTATACTTCAGTATGCTCTTATCTTCATCAGCAATCTTTAACCTGTCGAACTGGTTGTTCAGAGCATTTCTGTATTTGTTTGCAATTTCATCCTTCTTTTCAAAGGGAACAAATCCTACTTCTGTCCATTTACGCTGAAGTTCCTTAAGTCTGTCAAACGCTTTCTGTACTTCTGCACCCGGCTCAAATTTCTCAAGTTCATCAATGATTTCAAGCTTTGCCTTAAGATTGTCCTCGTATGATGTATCAAGCTCGTTAAAATATGAAGTCTTTTTGTTGAAGAAATGGTCACATGCCTTACGGAATCGTTTCCAGCATCTTTCGGACTGTTTCCTGGGTACAGGTCCGACTTCTTTCCATTCCTTCTGCAGTTTAATTAGTGCATCTGATGTTGCTTTCCAGTCTGTGCTATCCTGAAGGGCCTCTGCCTGCACACAGAGATCGATCTTTTTCTGAAGGTTATTGAGCTGTAATTCTTTATTATCTGAATAAAATGATCTTTTCTTTTCAAAAAATGCATCACATGCATCCCTGAATCTCTGGTAAACCTTATTATTCTGCTTTTTGGGAGCAAAGCCAATTGTTCTCCAGATTTTCTGAAGTTCAACAACCTTTTCAGCCTTCTCATCAAACTCTCTGAAGCTTTTCATTTCTTCATTCCTGATTGCCTCGACCTCCTCGCATAAGGCTATTTTAGCGTCCAGATTTTTCTTCTGATCATCTTTCTGTTTTTCAAAATACTCATGGTGCCTTCTGTTGATCTGCGCAGTTGCCTCCTTGAATCTGTCCCAGATGTCATTTTTTGACTCCTGGGGTACCGGGCCTATTTCCCGCCACTGGTTGTGGTAATCCTGCAGAGCTCTGAATGCATTTACAGCATTAGGTTCAAGAAGAAGAGCTTCTGCTTTCTCGCAAAGAAGAACTTTTATCTCCAGGTTCTTTTTAAGATCCAGGTCTCTTAATTCCTTATTGATCTTAATATAATCATAGAATACTTCAACAGTATGATGATAATTCTCCCAAAGATCCTTTAATGATGTTTGTGGCACGACTCCAACTGCATGCCACTCATTCTGAAGAGCTCTGAAATCGTGGAAAGTCTTATTGATAGACTCCTCCCTGTTAACAAGGTCCTTTATCTTATCAATTATTTCATATTTCTTCTTAAGATTTTCGTATTTTTCAGCTTCCTGAATTTTACTGTAATCTGTTTTTCTTTCCCTGAATTTTTCCAGAAGATGCTTTACTTTTGCATCATCAGGATCGACCCAGGGTCTATATTCTTCTATTTTACCACCACTTTCAAGGAATTTATTCTTGCGCTCTTCAGCCTCCTGTTTTAATTTTTTGTAGAACAGGCTTTTGATTCTTTCAACATCATTCCTTATTTCAGATGGCGGCCTGTTCTCAACTAATAAAACAAGTGTCTCCACCAGGTCATGTTTTGTATAACCAGTGTAATCGACAGGTGGAAGTTCAATATTTTCTGGTTCAGAAACGTGATCATCAGCAGGAATTTCTTCTTCATGTCTTGCTGAAGCACGTTTCCTTTTTTTTGTCTTTTCAGTCTTACTGGTATTCTCTCCACCAGTTTCATCAGCTAGCGCATCAGAAGCCATTTCGGTCACAGCTTCAGGCTCTTTTTTTTCTGGAATGGCATCCTCAGTTCCGGCAACGCCCTCAGGCGTTCCGGATTGTTCTTCACGAACAGAGTCATCCGGATTTTTTTTAGTCATATTCAATCCTTTTAGGTTCAGCTCTTTATCAAAGTTCACACCATGACATAGCATGGAAATTTAAGAGTACGAAAATATTGAAATATTTAATAATACTCAAAGAAATAAGATAAATAAATGAAATGGGATGATTAATGGAAGCTCCTTTATTTTAAGTAGCAGGTCAGCGCTGATTTTTAGTTATCAGATATTTTAAAGGATTTATCAGTTTCTGCAGAAGACGCAGATCTTCGGTAAGAATCTCAGCTGTGCCACTCATATTTTGGGTAAACTCCAGCTTTCTGCCATACAGCGTAGTTAGGCCATCAGGCAGATCAATTTCGATTATATAGGCGTCAATTGAAGGTACCAGAGATTTTGTTCTTACAATTCCCTTAACCATTCCATACTCCAGATAAGGGAAGCTGCTTAATTTAATATTTACCGGTTGCCCTGGCTTAACTTTCCCTGACCTTTGCATCTTCAGCCTGACTCTTCCAACATAACTGCCGGCATTATGTGGTATAACGTTCAATACAGGCTGGTCTTTCATAACTACCTGATTTTCATTCCAGAACTGAGTAAAAGTCACCACCCCGTCAAATGGTGATCTCAGAAGATAATTATTGTCCCATATATCTATCTGGGCCCTCAGATTCAGGTAGGACTCGTTCAGAAGGGAGACGAATTTTTGTTCTTCCTCAACACGTTTGATTTTATAATCCTGAAGCAATTGTCTTTTCTCGGCAAGTTCGATTGATTTTTCCGAGTAATCAAGCCGGACTTGCTGTAATTCAATGTTAATCCTGATAAGAGCCTGATGAGATCTTTCAATTTCACTTTCAGGAATTACTTTATTCATAAAGAGCAGTGAATCCCGTCTGTATTTGTTAGACTCAAGCTTTCTGTTTTCAATAAACAGTTTTTCCTTAACCTTAAGCCTTTCGATATATTCACCTGTAGCATTTATCTCCTCAGACAGGGAATTAATCTTGTTTCCATAAAAATCATTATTGATATATGAATTCAGATCGGAAAGATTCTTCATAAATGTTGCATAGGAATTCTGAATCTCGCCAAGCTGTGTAAGCTGTGGAAGGGACTTATAAATTGCAGTCTGAGGATTTCCTATTGAATCAATAGCCTGTCTCAACCGGTTAATTTCATCAATGGAAGCAGTAGTTTCCATAACAGCAAGCACCTGACCTGCATATGTACTGTCTTTATCACCTATCATCAGTATCTTTATTCTTCCCGTTATCTTGGTAACAAGTGTGGCAGGTGGATTCATTGTTGTAATTTCTACCGGTGCCGGCACCATATCGGGATATTTCAGTATCCATGAAAAGAACAGAAATATCACAAAAACTGCAAAAAGGACAATATTGCCCCATCTGAGTATGCCTGATGGAGGATTCCCCATAATCTCCCTTACCGGCTCAGAATATAATATTTCAGGTTTTCTTTCTTTCATTTACAAATATCAGCTCCCAAGTTCAAGCTGGTTTTTTACAAGGTTATAATATATTCCCCTGCTTTGAATAAGATTCTCATGGGTATCAGTTTCAACAATCCTTCCGGCATCCAGAACTACAATTTTATCAGCGTTTTTTACAGTACTCAGCCTGTGGGCAACAATAATCACTGTCTTTCCATCGAAAAATCCTGAAAGATTTTCAACAATAACCTTTTCATTGTAAGCATCAAGTGAATTTGTCGCTTCATCAAAAATAATTACATCAGGATTTTTATAAACAACTCTTGCTATGAGCAGTCTCTGTTTCTGACCTTCGCTCAGGCCGTGACCATTTGCTCCTACCTTTGTATTGTATCCCAGTGGCAGAGATTCAATAAATGCCTTTATATTGGCTATCTCAACTGCCCTGGTAAGTCTTTCTTCATCAATATCTTCCGAACCGGGGGCAATATTTGCTGCAATGGTATCGGGAAATATAAATCCATCCTGCATTACGGCACCAACTTTTTTTCGCCATATTTTTAAACTTATGTTTGCCAGGCGTGTATCACCAATGAGTATTTCACCAGATACCGGCTGATAGAAGCCCATAATCATCTTAAGCAATGTTGTTTTTCCGCTACCGCTGGCCCCGACAATTGCCGTCTTTTTATTTTCCTCAATATAGAGATCTATATCCTTTAGTGCAAACGGTGAATGAGGACCTTCGTACTGATATGAAAGATTATTGATATATAAATCCTTTTTTTCAGGCAGCTTCCTGACTTTTGATTCCGGGAATTCCTCTTCGCTATCCATATGGTGAACTTCTGCAAGTCTGTCAAGGCTGATCTTTGCATCCTGCGACATTTTAAAAAATCCTATCATCTGACTTACAGGAACATTGAGCTGGCCTATAATAAACTGTACAGCAAGCATCATACCTAAGGTCATATCCCCCTTTAATACTGTTGTCGCAGCAATTATTGTAATTATAATATTAGTTACTTCATTTATAAGCGTAGCACCTGCTGACTGGAACTGTATTATCGATAAGCCTTTCATTTTAAGTCTGAAAAGAGCTGCCTGTATTTTCTCCCAGTCCCATCTGCTGCTCAATTCGTTCTGTGTAAGCTTAATCTCCTGCATCCCGTTTACAATATTGATAAGCTTGCTTCCCGATTCTGACATTTTTCTGAACCGCTGATGATCCAGGCGACCGCGTGATCTCATAAATATGGAAACCCATAATATGTATAGAAGTGCTCCTGCAAGGAATACAAGCAGTATTTTAATACTGTATATGGCAAGAACAATTCCAAATATTACAAGGTTAAAGAATGAGAACAATATACTCAGGCTTGCAGAAGTGAGGAATTCTTCAATTCGGTTATTGTCATCAATTCTCTGCAGAATATCACCGGTGAGTTTGGTATCGAAAAAAGAGACTGGCAATGACATGAGCTTTTGCAGAAAATCTGATATTATTGCAACATTTACCCTTGAGCCTATGTGCAGCAATAGCCAACCTCTTATAAATTCAACTGACATTCGTCCAAGGACAAGTGCCAGCTGAGCAAAAAGTATAAGGTAAATGAATTCAAGGTCATTATTATTCAACCCGATATCAATTACAGACTGTGTCAGAAAAGGAATTACAAGCTGAATGAGGCTTGCAAGTATTACTCCAAGTATAATCTGGAACGAAAATTTCCTGTAAAATCTGAAATACTTTAATAGAAACCTGAATCCTCCGGTTCTTTCCTTAACTGATTCAGAATCAAAAATTGCGGGTGTAGGCTCAACAATAAGGACAAGCCCGGCAGGCTCACCCTCCCTTGCAGTTGAAGCCCAGTTTTTTATAAATTCCTCACGTTGATATTTTATAAGTCCTATACCGGGATCAGCAACCCATATTTTGTCTTTTACAATTTTGTAAACCACAACAAAATGTTTGTGCCTCCAATGTACGATACATGGAAGTGGAACATTTTCTTTTAAAAGGTCAAATGGTATTTTTACACCTATTGTCCTGAAACCTATTGAATCTGCTGCCTCAGATAATCCAAGAAAGGATACTCCTTCCCTGGTTATATAACATTTTTTCCGCAATGATTCAAGTGTGTGATTCACTTTGTAATAACCGGCAATCATCTTGAGGCAGGCAGGGCCGCAATCCATAGCATCCGGTTGTTTTACAAAAGGAAATGACATCTTAAAAAAGGGCAATATTTCTATTAGTAAATATATCTATATTTTGCATAAGCAGACCTGGCCTGGGCACAAAATACCCTCCTTTGTCTCTGATTTTAAGAATTGGATTAAGGAAGTATTATATTTGCGACTGTTACTTAATTTCCATCGTGTTATTCAGAAAGTACTCTGATATTGAAATTATTGAAGGCATCCGAAATCAGGATGACAGAATCCTTAATTGGTTGTATGACAACTATTACAGAATGGTGAAAGACCATGTTCTGAAAAACAGCGGATCGGATGATGATGTTTCAGATGTTTTACAGGATTCTGTAATTATACTCTTTGAACAGATCACTGATAATAAGATAAATCTGACAACTGACATCAAAGGTTATTTCTTCGGTATAGTGAAAAATGTGTGGAAGTCACAATTGCGGAAAAGACAACGGACCACCAATATTACAGCAGACCATCCTGATGATGATGGCTCTGATGAGTACAACAATCAGCTTCTTGAAAGAATTTTAACAAGAGCTTTTACAAAGCTTAAACCTGATCAGCAAATAGTTCTGAATATGTTTGCTGAAGGAAAATCATATGAGGAGATAGCTCATAACCTGGATCTCAAAAGTGAGGAATATGCAAGGAGAAAAAAATATCTATGTAAAGAAGCTTTGATGGATCTTGTCAGGGAAGATCCTGAATATCATGAATATCTTCGTTTTCTAACATGATAAATCAAGACAACTGCGAAGATGATTATCAGGGCAGCTATTATGAAACGGGACCAGACTGGTCTTATAATCGGGGAGTTATCACCGTAAACGACCAGGGCTGACCAGAAATATGGATGTGCTCTGAGCTGATCTGCTTCCCTGAGAAAATCCATTCTGGCTTTTCTCAATGACATACTTTTCGAATATCCTTTTTTCAGGTAATCATAATAAAGTTTTACAATATCTGTACCTGCCCTGTCTTCAATCTCCCACATTGACATTACAACTGATTCACAACCTGAATAAATAAACCCTCTCGCAAGACTCAATATACCCTCACCGGAAAAAAGTTTTCCTGTACCGGTATTACATGAACTGAGAACCACCATTCTGGCTTTTAGAGGGATATTATAAATCTCATAGGTCCTTAAAAAACGATCTTCCTGGCCGGTTGAATCGGGACTGAAAATAAGAGTGGATCGCATCGGATTTTCATCATCCAGTACAGTATGCATTGCAAGATGAATAATGTCAAAATCCGGTGCATCTTTTTTAAACGCAGATTCCCTGGCAGACTCATTGATCAGAAGTTTCCCACCCAATATCTTTGAAACATATTCTGCCTCCATTCTTGCATAAGGGAGGTCATACAGTATATTACCCTGCTGTTGTCTTTTTTGATAAAGTTCCTGAATATTTACAGGGTCAGAATAGTCCGGGGCAAATGCTATTGCTTTAATACCAGCGCTTTTTTTCTGTACCAGGTTTTCTGCCAGAAAAGTTGCAGAATATGTATATGAAATATCATACTTCTCCATCATAAATTCAACTTCTTTATAGAACAAATTACTGCATGAGCTATTCTTTACAGGGAGGGTTTCAAATGGTAAATATGATAAAAGATTATCGGGAGATATCAAAACACGTTCGGAAATAAAGTAATCTTCAACCGGAGCAATAAGGATACAAAATAAATCATATCCGGTCTTCTGGAAGTTCATATAATCTTCCCTTGCATCATTAAAATCGGGAGCCGATAACATTCGTCTGAACTCCCTTATTTTCTTAAAGAATCCTGAATCTATATGAACAGAAACTAATTCATGATACCTTTTATTTAAAACTGTTACATAAAGGTTGGTATCGGATACTATATAACTTACGTAATTGGTTCTGTTTCCGGCTATTCCGGGTAACATTGAAGGTTCAAGTACCTCTGTGTTGTATTTTATTGAATAGTAGCCGGGATAATCTTTTTCAAACACCTTTACCAGAGAATCCCTTTTTCTGACTGTATTGAAAAGATTGTCTTTCCATGTCTGAATCAACTCCTCAGTTTTATTGTCAACATTAGACTTCCCTGAAATTCTGTCGTTAAGCAAGGCTATTTCAGATTGTAATTCTCTTTCTTTTTCAGCCAGATCTTCAGGAATATGAAATTCTGTTGCTTTAAGTTCACGTGTGGCAGTTAACAAACCTGCAATTTTGCTTTTCTCAGTATATTCAAATGCTTTCTCAAGATAGAACTTCTGACCGGTTTGTTCATATAGAGAATAAAAATCGCTAATTACAAGAATATATGCATTCCGATAACGGTCTCCCAGAAGTAACCTGCTTTCCTCTTCACTAATATTAATACGGATCCTGTCAAGCAGTGCAATTATCAATTCTGAAGTTTTTGAAGATGCTTCCAGAACTCTCTGATCTGGAAAATCATTATTGTATTTTTTCAGTATAAGGTATTTTGTCTGAAGAACATCCAGCAGGTCCTTGTCTGGATTCAATAGCATTACATCCGGGTTAGAAAGATTACCAATTCCGGTTTGCATTTCTTCTTTGGAAAAAAGTAATGATTGAACCATTTCAAGTGACTTGTCATATTCCTGTCTTTCGGAAAGGATAGATGCACAGCTTAGTTTTGTGTAATATTTTAAAAACGAATCTTCCTGTGTTTCCATATACTCAATAGATTTCAGGAACATTTCAAGAGCTCTGTTTTCATCAATTTTGAATTCGTGAAGAAAATCTGCATAAAATGCAAGTGCCTCATAATATCCACGGGAATTAATGCCTTCCCGGGCTATGATACGTGATATTAAATCTCCCAGGACTGCCTCCCCTTCTTCAATTCTGCCTTCTATGGCCAGATTGCCGGCATAAACACGAAGGACCTGATAAGAGCCAAGAGAATAGCTGTTCATTGCTAATTTTATTCCTTTCTTATAGTATTGCTCAGCCAGCTCGGGTTCATTAAGGTTTTTAAGGGAATATGCCAGGCTGTTCAGAATGGACACATGAGCATCAATGTAATATGGATCTGTTTTAATATAAAAAAGTTCAGCCTTTTCAAGAAATACCCTGCTCCTTGAATAATCACCTGTCGAATTGAAAAGAACTCCCAAATTACCATAAAGAAATGCAATATCTACAGGATCTGCATTTTCCTCGTTCAGATCGGCAATTCTGTATGCGAGGTCCGTTAACTCAAGTGCCTGATTATAATTTTTCAGTTCAATATAGGCTGTAATAAGACTTGCATAAGGGAGAATTAGTTCCGGACTATCCGGCCCATATACTTTTATTCCTGAATCAATAGCTCTTAGTGTCAGATTTTTATGGGCTTCAAAATTACCCAGTCTGGAATATGTACCACCCAGATTATACAGTGACTTGAAATAAATTGTGTCTATAGTTTTATACTGTTCCTTTATTTTTATTACCTGTGTCAAATAATTGATTGTTAGGTTACAATTATTCATTAACTGGTAATATATCCCAACATAATAATTCGATTCGGTAAGCAGGTAAATATCATCAATCCCATTTTTAATTTTAATTTCCAGTTCCTTAACAGTTGTTTCAGCAGATTCATAGTCTCTGCTTCTCAACTGTGCTACCAGAATTTTATTAAGTCTGGAAATCTCATCTGATTGATATATATCAAAATATGTCACATTCTCAACAACTTCATTATGATGATGAGACATTATCATGGAATAATTTGATCCATTATCAGCTGAAAGAATAATTTGCTTAATGAACACTGCTGATAAAACGAATATCAATTTCTTTAGTTTCCCTGACATTTTTGATAATACCTGAAAACCGATAAACAATTTTTCAAATATATGAAAGTGTAGGTAAATAACTGGCGAAACTTGCTACAATATATATTTGATTATCTGCGTTTTATAATTTATATTAAAAATAGTTGATTTTTTCATGTCACAAAATGGCATGTACCGACATGTAGGTTATAAAACAATAACCCCTGAATTAGTAGAACTTAAAAAGAATGAATTATGAAAACACAGAATTTTGAATTGACAAAGGACATTTTTGATGCATTTGAACTTACAAGCGAAGAAATGATCAATGTACGTGGAGGTGATCCCGGAAATGGTGATTTTCCTGTTCCTCCTCCAACAAAAATTTGATTTTTTAGTTTGAGTATCAACTAAATGATGCTCTGAAATATTTTTATTGGTTATTTAAAACTTTTGGTTTAATAAGTAGTTTCTATGTTTCCTTAACAGAAACATAAAAACATATTATTACTGAACTTCTCAGGAGTTAAATTAATTCTTCCTGAATAGGAAGTGTGAGTTAATAATCATTAAACCATATTTTAATCCTTCCTGAACAGGAAGCTGAGGCCGATTATTTTTAAACTAAATAGAATGAAAACAAAAGATTTTTCCTACTTCATTGAAAGGTATATATCCTTTGAAATGACCGAGTCTGAAAGACAGTGGTTCATAAAGGAGATGGAATATAATCCTGATCTAAAGTTTGAGGTCGAATTGCGGAAAAAGAGTGATGAGATTCTTAAGAAGCAGTCAGTTATGTCACTCCGTATTAAATTATCCGAACTGGAGGATAAAAGGCGTCAAAGAGAAAAGGCGGCCGTTGTCAAAAGAATGGTTTCATTAAAATATGTGGCAGCATTTGCCGGAGTTGTATTAATTACAAGTCTCATCCTGTTTTCAGGCAAGACTCTTACCAGTGAAGAGATTGTAAGCCAGTTCTATCAGGCATATGAAGCACCTTCAGTTCAGCGATCATCTTCTACTGATACCAACAGCGATTATATACTTGGACTAAAGTATTATAATGCACAAGATTACAGGAGTGCAGCGTCACAGTTTGCAAAAGTCCTGGAAAAGAATCCGAATGACATGAAAACTCATTTGCTTTCAGGAGTATCCAAAATGGAGGAGAAGAAGTATAATGATGCTAAGAGATCCTTTACTACAGTGATTGACGACAAAGACAACCTCTTTATAGAATCAGCAAAATGGTATCTGGCACTATGCTATTTGAAAACTGAGGAAAACACAAAAGCATCAGAACTTCTTGTTTCAATAAGGAAAGAAGGTGGACTGTACAGCAGGGAAGCAAAGAAAATTCTAAGAAAAATTAAGTGACATCATCAGTCATAACTCATGTTTGAAATTCAAGGTAACTCCGGATCGTCGGGAGAAAATGCCGAAAGCAGAACTCTTATAAAGGAAACTGTTATTAGTCCTTTCTCCAAAACAATAGCATTTCACAATTCTGTGCTGAACGGGATGTCTCATGAGATAAGGACACAAATGAATGCTATTGTTGCATTTTCGTTTCTTCTCAAGGAAAGTACACTAATGGAATCTGAAAAAGAAGAATTCATAAACCAGATCTACTTTACATGCGAGAAGCTTTTATTTCTTTTTGAGAATTATCTGGAATCTGCTATTCTGGATACTGGTGGTTCACAAAATAATGAGGACAGCTGCAATCTGAACAACATGCTGGATTTGCTAATTTCAGAATTCAGGGAAACAATGCAAAGAAGCGGCAAAGAGAATGTTGAACTGGTAACCGAAATACAAAATGCAGGCACAAACGAGATTTATATAGACAAAAACAAAATATTCAGGGTATTAAGATCACTTTTTCATAATTCTTTACAACATACTAATTCAGGGTACATTAAAATCGGTTACTATAACACCGATAATGAAATTACTTTTTATATTCTGGACTCAGGCCAGGGATTTTCAAAAACACTGGATTTTCTTCATACAAATGATCTCTCCGAATCACTAGGGAGGTATCCGGATTTAACCACTGCAATGAATATATCCCTGGCAAAGAAATTAATTAATGCTATGAATGGTTCATTCAATATCAGGGGGAATGGTACCAGCGGAACAGGAATTTATTTTTCACTGCCATTTAAAGCACTGGTAAAAAAAGATCAGCTTCAAAAAAAATATGTAAATATGATAATATAAGACTGGTTCAAGGTATATTATTCGATGTCTGCATTCCCAATGGCAATGGGATGAATGGCCGTTTATAGTGAAAACGGCCATTTTATTTTTTTATGTCAATGACTTTTGCTTCCGTCCTCCGGTTAAGCTGCCTCCCTTCAGCAGTTTCATTATCACCTATGGGAACTGAATTTCCATAACCTTTATATTTAAGTCGTTCTTTAGACACTCCTCTATTTATCAGATAATTGACCACTGATAATGCACGTTTTTCTGATAAGACCTTATTATGTTCATCTGATCCTGTTGAATCTGTGTGTCCACCTATTTCCATTATCATATTCTTATTCTCTAACAGAAGATCCGCAAGATTACTTAGTTCAGCTGATGATTCTTCTTTAATCTCCCAGGAATCTGTAGCATAGAATATATTCACAAGCAGCATTTTCTCTCCGATTTTTATGGGACTCAAAACAATTTTCTTAATATATGGTTCTGATACCGTATGGATACCTTCGAAAAGGAAATTCTCAGAATGAAAAAGGTAGCCTGGTTTTCTGACATTAATCCCATAATTATTGCCTGAAGGAAGACATACAAGAAAACTGCCCCTTGAATCAGTTGTGCTTTTTATAGTTACCTGATTTGTGGAAAGATTAATAAGCTCATATTCTGCCTTTATCATTGCACCAGTAACCTTGTCAATGACTTTACCCTTGAGGTAGGAAACCGGATCTGGTCGTATCGATTCATCCAGATCAAAATAAAAGATATCCTTTCCTTTTGATTTTTCCCTTACAGTAGAAAAATAAGCTCTTTTACCATTTGATTCGATTACGAGCCCCATCTCATCATTATATGTATTTATTGGATAGCCAAGATTTTCAGGTTCGCTCCACACACTGTCACGGTTCATACGTGTAAGAAACAGATCAAATCCTCCCATTCCTGCCCTTCCATCTGATGAGAAGTAGAGGGTACGGCCGTCAAAATGAATGAAAGGAGACATTTCATCTCCTTCTGAATTTACATTCTTTCCCATGTTCACAGGAAATTTCCAACGGGAACTTGTATCCAGTACAGAATACCAGATATCCTTACCTCCAAAACCTCCGGGTCTGCTACTTGAAAAATAGAGTATTTTTCCATCAGAACTGATAGAAGGCTGTGATTCCCACATAGTTGTATTCACCGGTGAATTAAGATTATACGGTTGGGTCCAACGTCCATCATTGTATACTGAAAAAAATATATCACAACTACCAACTCCTCCTGGTCTGTCGCATGCAGTAAAAAACATATAGTTTCCGCTTGATGCCAGTGTCTGAGCACCTTCATTACCTGGAGTATTCAAAGGTTGTCCGGCGTTTAATGCTGTATTCCACTTATTATCATCCCAGGTGCTTATATAAAAATCCTCCTGTGCCTGGTTTCCAAAAAGTGAATTATTATAACTTAAGGTCTGCCTTGTAAACATCAATGTTTGTCCGTCCACTGTTATGGAAGGCCAGTATTCATCCTCACTGGTGTTAATACCATTTCCTGCATTAACAGGATTAAAGGAGACGGGATTCTTTACTGCTTCAATTGCAAATTCACAATTCCTAATATTTTTCCGTGCAATTAACTGGTTCTTTTCCGACATTCCTTTCTGTTCAAGATACACCTGGAAATGTATTTTGGCATTCTGGTAATCACCTGTCATCATTTCAGCGGTTGCCAGACTGAAAAATACAGGTTTAAAAAAAAGAGAGTCTATTCTGACCGCCCTACTGTAATTTTCAGCAGATTCCGGATATCTTTTTTGTTTAAGATACAATTCTCCAAGCATCATATATGCTTCCAGGAATTTAGGATCCAATTTTAATGCTTCCTTAAACTGGTTTTCAGCCTTCGGATAATCAAGATAATCATATGAAGTAAGCCCTTCATTGTAAATCTTTAAAGCCTTGTTGGATGTAGTATGAAATCCCTGAGAGAATCCCTTGAAAGGAAGGAATAAAATAAAAAATGCAATCAGCCCAATGATCAGTTTAATATGATAATCAGGGTATATGCATATATTTATGTGACTGAAGTGATACTCTCCAGTATGGATTTTTTTTGACATATTCAACAATTTCCGGGATAATAAGGTGAAATCTGCTCCATTCAGGCTGAAGGAATAGTTTGCAGTCTTTTTTAACGAGTTCTCTGTATTGCTCAGCCCAGGCAAAATCATCCGTATTTTGAATTATAACTTTAAGTTCATTGGAAATTTCATAAATCTTACCAACAGGAGGCATATTCTTTTTTGGTGAGAGACAAATCCAATCCCATATACCTGAAAGCTTATATGCTCCTGATGTTTCGATAAAAGTGTTAATATTGTGTTCCTTAAGCTTTATGCATAGGTAATCAAGATCCCACATTAAAGGTTCACCTCCTGTAACAACAACAGAATCTGTGCCAGACTTAAGCACGTTTTCAATTATTTTATCTGTATCAACCAGCGGATGTAGATCAGGATTCCATGAGTATCTTGAATCACACCAGCTGCATCCTACATCACAACCTCCTAACCTGACGAAATAGGCTGCTCTTCCGGTTTGGTAACCTTCGCCCTGCAGTGTAAAAAACTCTTCAACCAGAGGGAGTTTGTAGCCTGGCAATTCTATTTCCATTTTTTCTGCCATAAAACAAATAGAGTACTACTCTGTTTTTAACCGAAGTGCTCTAACAAATTCATTAAAAAAGAAAGTATTATCATGAATCCCGCTGAACCTTTCTGCCCACGGACCAAAAGAAAAGACAGGAACCATTACTGCAGAATGGTCTTTCCCAGCAAATTTTGCTTCAACCTGTCGGTTATTGATATCACCGCCTGTAAGAACCAGTCCTCCTGTTTCATGATCGGCTGTTACAACAACAAGTGTTTTGCCATCCTGTTTTGCAAATTCAAGTGCTGTTCCTATTGCCTGATCCATGTCAATTACTTCTTCTACAATATAATCGAGGTTGTTCTCATGTGAACCCCAGTCAATCATAGAAGCTTCTACCACAAGAACAAATCCATTTTTGTTTTTACCGAGAGTTTCGATTGCTTTTTTTGTCATTTCACTTAACATCCCCTGCCGTCCTTCTGAAGCTTTCTGCATATGTTCCTTCGCAAGCAGACCTGCAAGCCTTGAAGATTGTGATTTTTTCAAATCTTCCATATTATATACAACATCAAAACCCTGCTCTTTGAGGTTAACTGTAAGATCAAGTCCATCCTTCCTGTTTCTGAAATGATCTTCACCTCCTCCAATAAATATATCTATTGTTCCCTTAAGAAAGTCGCTGGCAATTTCCTCATAGTTATCTCTTCCGGCATTATGTGCGACAAATGATGCAGGAGTTGCATGTGTAATGGTGCTTGTGCTCACGACACCGGTTGCCATGCCGTTTTTGTGAGCTACCTCAGTAATCGAACTTACCTGGGTTCCATCAGGTTTTACACCGATTATGCCATTATTCGTTTTTTGTCCTGATGCAATGGCTGTCCCCCCCGCTCCTGAATCGGTAATATAATTGTCAGCGGAATATGTTTTGCATAACCCGGAGTATGGAAATTTTTCAAGATTGAATGGCTGACCATTTTTGGTCATCCCCGCATACAAATGAGGAACACCCATACCATCACCAATAAAAAGAATTACATTTCTTGGTCTGGGTTGTAAAGTTCCTGATTTTGAGTCAATATCATTTATACAACCTGAAAAAGTTACAAAAAGAAAAATGACAATATATATGACTGTTTTTTTACTCATGAAATATTACTGTTAAACAATTAATTATTTACCTGCTTCACCAAAAAGAAGAATGTAATCCCTCTCTGCCGCGTTTTTTACCATCTTTTCCGGTATTACTTTCCAGTTATTCAATGCTGCGGGATCTATAATACCCATTTTTCTTATAGATCCAATCATATAATATCTGAGATCGCGATCCGTTGATTTTATTATCCTTGATATCAGATCTGACTTACCTAATCCGACACCTTCATAAAAATGTCCGCCTCCACCATTACCCCTGTAGGAATTTACCGCTACATTGTAAGATTGTTTTAAATCAAAATTTCTCCCGTCTGAGAATCCTATAATATTAATCCTGCTCCCTTCCGGCTTACTGACATCCACAGTATAATCTATACCTGCTGCCGAATCAAAGTTGTATGCCTGGTTTTTCAGCCAGGCTTTCCCATCAGTGAGGGCCAGCTTACCACTTTTATCTGTCCTGAATTTCAGCAAATGATCATTGGGATCATCAATGGTGTTATACCATCCTGAATATGAATATTCAAGATATTTCAGAACTTCATCACCTGTCATGCTAATTGTATACAACATATTTTCAAATCTGTAAAGCTTAAACATATCTCCCACTGTAACAGGTCCTTCCTTTATTTGAACATCAAAAGAAAGAGGAGCAGCAAATGAGATATCAGCGTCAGTTATTTCCAGTTGCAGCGTATGAATCATATCGACAAATCCTGATGAACCAAAATATGAGTCACGGGATGATATTGTTTCTGATGAACTGCCTATTACTTCATCTACATATTCTTTTACCTTTTCATGGTTAACTGCAAACTTCTCAACAAATTCGTTATCAGGCTGAAAATCAGATAATTTTACAATTTCTCCTGAAAATGATTTATTATTGGATCCGGTTTTTCGGTTTCGCTGAAGCACTACATCTGCTCGTGCAATATTCATTGACCGGCTTCCGGCATTTAAGATCAAAACTGTATCACCTGAGTTATTTACTATTTTTTGGTTTGCCACCCTGTGATCATGACCGGTGAAAATGATATCAAATCCGGGTATATTATATGCAATTTCTGATGCTCCTTCTCCATAATTTGTATCTGAATCGTTATCTTCCCATCCGGTGTGAAACAGGCCAATGATCAGATCAGGATTTTCTTTTTTTATTACAGGCATCCATTTTGATGCAGTTTCATACATATTTCTGAATTCAATTCCTCTATAAAGATCCTCAGGGAGAGTATTATGGATTGTCGGAGTAACAAGCCCAAGCACAGCTATTTTTAGTCCGTTCTTCTTAATTATGCAATATGGTTTGAAATATGTATCTCCCGTTTTAATATCAATTGCATTGGCGGCAAGAAGAGGAAATCTGTACTCTTTTATTAATCTGTCATATACAGAATGCCCGGTCTCAATATCGTGATTACCAACGGTTACTGCATCATAGGACATATAATTCATCGCCTCAGCAAGGAGATGAGGAGAAGTCGTATCAGCAAAATTGTAATAATAAACAGACGGCTGCCCCTGAAGATTATCACCTGCATCAAGAAGAATTACTGTTTCTTTTTCTTCTCTCAATTTCTTAACATATGTATATGCAGAGGCCAGAGATGCTTTAAGTTCTTCTTTCTCAATATAATCATAAGGTAAAACTACACCATGTATATCTGTTGATTCGATAAATGTGATCTGCTTCCTGCCAGTTGTTACACAGGATACAGTTATTACCAGCAAAATGGAATACAGGGTAAGTTTCCTGAGTGCTTTCTTCATATTAACTTTAAAATAAAACATCGCAAAACTAGAAAAGTTTAATCATTTATTCATTAAGATATCAGAAGTTCCTGATCATTTCCTCGGGTTAATCATATATTTGCTGAAAAAAAGAGAAATGGTTAAAACAGGACTGGAAGTATTCTTAAGAAAATTACCTGAGCAACTATTTGGCAAAAGAATTGGAATACTATGTCATGCTGCAAGCATTACAAGAGATTTTTCTCATGTGGTTGATATTTTCAGCGGGATAGATGAATTCAAACTCTCTGCAGTTTTTGGACCCCAGCATGGACTACATGGACAGACTCAGGATAATATGATCGAGTGGCAGAGTGAACTACATCCATATTATAAAATACCTTTATTCAGCCTTTATGGAGAACACAGGAAACCTGCAGCTTTTATGCTCAATGAGATAGATGCGCTCGTAATTGATATGCAGGATACGGGAACACGGATATACACATATATATGGACAATAAAATTATGTCTTGAAGCATGTAGTGAAGCTGGTATTCCGGTCTGGTTACTTGACAGACCCAATCCGATAGCCAAACTGCAATTTGACGGACCTGTATTAAAAGAGGAGTTTTTTACTTTTGTTGGAGGAGCATGTATTCCATTATGTCACAGGATGACAATGGGAGAAATGACATTATGGATCAGGGATAAATACCATCCTAAATGTGAGTTGAATATTGTCAGAATGGAGAACTGGAAAAGATCTTTTTTATATTCAGATACTGGATTGCCATGGGTACTCCCCTCACCGAACATGCCTACCCTTCAGGCTGCAATCGTATATCCTGGAACAGTTCTGATTGAAGCATTAAACCTTTCGGAAGGCAGAGGTACTACCATTCCGTTTGAACTTTTCGGGGCACCTTTCATCAAAGCTGAAGAACTGAAAAAGAATCTGACTGGAAGAAAAATACCAGGTTGTGCCTTCAGAGTACATAACTATATTCCAACCTTTCATAAATTCTGTGGTAAATTATGCAATGGTCTTCAGATTCATGTTACAGATACAGGAAATTTCAAACCAGTTGAAGCTGCAATAGAAATTTTCGATTCAATAATTGAGACTTGCGCACCCGATGCACTTCAATTTATTCCTCCACCATACGAATATGAATACAATCTGATGCCATTTGATATTCTTTCAGGGGATTCAGGTATGAGGGAAACTCTATTGCAAAGAAAAAATATCACAAAAGAAAAAGAAAGGTGGTCGGCTGAAATTGAAATATTTATGAAAGAATTCAGCGAGTTCGCCTTGTATGATGAGTAATTTCGAATAGAATATAAAATTATTCGAATAATCCATCATCCCTTAGCAATAGTAAAATTGCTGAGTGAGAAACAATTACATATTTCTCCCGGTTAAATTCAACTTCAATTGCACTGTTCTGCAGGTATACTGCCTGGTCCCCCTCTTTTGGCTGAAGGGGAACATATTTGGGATCATCCGAACTGTTTTTCCAGGGTTCATCAACATCATTTACAGAGGGGATAGGATAACCTGGCCCGACTTTTACTACAAAACCAATCTGCACTTTTTCATTCTCATTCACACCGGGTGGAAGCAAAAGTCCGCTCTTAGTCTTTGATTGAGGTACTTTAGGTTTAATCAATACCCTGTCACCAATTACGATCAGTTTTTTTAAGTCCTTTTCATCAATTAACAAACTCATATACCTTTTTATATACTCTGCAAAAGTATCAATTTTACAATTAGCTATTACCTGATTAACAATAAGAATTAAGGATTGAGTTAGGCATTTATTGAACCCACTTCGGGGTTCACCATCATATCGTGTTATAAACCACGGGTTTACACCCGTGGTTATTAATATTAAATCCTTTCAGGATTTGACATAACGAAACCACGAATGTGGTTTAATATGAATAACCCTGCACGAAGTGCGGGGTTAGAAGAAAAAAAGAAACCTGAACCCCGGAGTGGGTTCAAGATATAAATACAATTTTAAATAGCATTACAATTATCGGATGATTCAACCCTTAATTCACTTTAATAACTAATATTGCAGATCGGTTGATTTTAGGGATGATTACAAATGGAATCTGACATTTATAAAACCATAAAAAAACCATCGCAGGGTATTTTCAGGGACAAGGGTAGTAAATTTATTGCATTAGCTTATCCTGTTAATGATCAGGAATCTGTAAAGACCATAATCGAAAATATAAGAAAAGAGTATCATGATGCAAGGCACCATTGCTATGCATATATGATTGGTTACCAAAGATCGTTATGGCGGATTAATGATGATGGAGAACCTTCCGGAACAGCCGGAAAACCAATTCTCGGGCAAATAAATTCAAACGTACTCACAAATATTCTTATTGTCGTCATCAGGTATTTCGGAGGCACACTGTTGGGTGTACCCGGACTTATCCACGCCTATAAAACAGCAGCTGCAGAAGCTATTCAGAATGCAGAAATTATTGAATGTACTGTAAGAGATTACTATGAAATTACATTCCCCTTTGAATCGATGAATGATGTGATGAAGATACTTAAGGACGAAGGTTCTGGTCAATCAGGTCAGGCATTTGATCTGGAGTGCAGAATTGTGATTAATTTCAGGATTTCCAACGGGGAAAGGATATTAGCCAGACTTGCCCGGGCAGAGGGTGTAATAAGTCGGTTTATTGAACGTAAATGACAAAGTTTTTAATTAATTATTAACAGGCTTTTTCATCTTCCAAATCTTGAGTAACTTTGATTTTATCAGCCCTGACAGACAAATTCTCCAATGATTATGAAAAACAGAAGCTTAGTATCAATTGATGATTTCACAACAAAGGAAATCCTTAAAATTCTTGATCTCACGGAGGAGTTTGAAAAAGTTCCAACCCAACGGCTTCTGGAAGGAAAAGTTGTAGCAACTCTATTCTTTGAACCTTCAACAAGAACAAGGCTAAGTTTTGAGAGTGCAATAAACAGGCTTGGCGGTAAGATAATCGGGTTTTCAGATGCTGCAAATTCAAGTGTATCAAAGGGAGAAACACTGAATGATACAATCAGGACAGTGAATAACTATTGCGATCTGATAGTGATGAGGCATCCAATTGAGGGCAGTGCCAGGTTTGCAAGTGAAATTGCCACAGTACCTATAATAAATGCAGGTGATGGTGCCAATCAGCACCCCTCACAAACACTTCTTGATCTCTATTCAATAAGGAAAACGCAGGGCACACTTGAAAATCTTAATATTTTTATGGTGGGAGACCTTAAGTATGGAAGGACTGTCCATTCCCTTATGATGGCTATGTCGAGATGGAAGGCTACATTTAATTTTATTTCACCTGAAGAACTGAAGATGCCCGATGAATTCAAGCTTTATCTTGAGAATCTGGGTCTGAAGTATTACGAGCACAACGATTTTACGGACATTATTTCAAAAGCGGATATTATTTATATGACGAGGGTTCAGAAGGAAAGGTTTTCAGATCCAATTGAATATGAGAAGGTAAAGAATGTATATGTATTAAAGGATTCAATGCTTAAAAATACCAAATCAAATATGCGTATTCTGCATCCTCTTCCCAGGGTTAATGAGATCCACCAGGATGTAGATAGGAATCCTAAAGCCTATTATTTTGAACAAGCACTTAACGGAGTGTATACAAGGCAGGCTATTTTGTGCTCACTTTTAGGTATCAAATAATCATTACAGGTCATGAAAGAACCAAAACAATTGAGCGTAAGTGCAATACAAAACGGAACTGTAATTGATCATGTTCCTGCAAAAAATCTCTTTAAGGTCATTCAGATACTTGGACTTGACCATATTGATAATCAGATCACTTTTGGCACAAATCTGGAAAGTAAAAAACTCGGAAGAAAAGCGATAATTAAGATTTCCGGTCTCTATTTCCAGGATGAGGATATAAACAGAATAGCCCTTGTAGCTCCTGATGCTAAGCTCAATATCATAAGGGATTATGAGGTGGTGGAAAAAAAGGTTGTTGAAGTACCCGATGTCATAGTAGGAATTGCAAAATGCATGAATCCCAAATGTATAACCAACTATGAACATGTTACAACAAAATTCAAAGTTGTTTCAAAGAAAAATGTAGCTCTGAAATGTCATTATTGTGAAAAGATCACTAATCAGGAGAACCTTCACATAATTTAGGCGATAGAGGCTGTAGAGGCTTTAAAGGCTGTATTGTGTTTAGAACTATTTTAATCTGATAATGCCTTTCCTCCTTTTAAAGCCTTTACAGCCTCTAATGCATTTATAGCCTTTCTATCTGAGTCTGTCATATGATTTTACCAGGTCATCATCTCTTTTAATACCTCTGAAGGCCAGAATGGTCAGTACAAACTGGCAAACAGGGACAAGTAACTTATACCAGCTGTCGAGGTTTGCATCAAACCCTGAGTTAATATATATAATATAGATTACAGATGCAGTTAAAAATGCAGAGACAACAAGCATCAGAATTCTGACCAGGATTAATTGAAGGTCTCTCCTTTTAAACATGAAAATAGTAAAAATTGATAATGCCGGGATAACCAAACCCGGTATAGTAATTAACCATATAACTCCAATTTTTTCCAAAGCACCATTTTCTGTTATTTTATGTAATCCTTTCATTGTCAGGTTTAAATGTATACCTGATATGTCAATAAAAGTTAAATAGACACCTTTAAGGAATATTATTGATATCAGAGATGTCAAAAGCAAGTAAATTGACTGAATTCGTTGTATCATAAAAGCTATCTTTTGAGCGATAAAATTAAGATGTTTTTATAAACTGAAACAGCAGAAGTAAAATTTTAAAATATGAATGATCAGACCATTTTAGCAAATTTTAACACAAATTTCTGAACACTAATACTTTAAACCCGCATAAATTGGCTACTTTTGGCAGTCATCATTCATATTAAATCATCAACTGAACCATTTACTTTATAACATGTTATTTTACATGCAGATAACAATTTAAAAAATTATGAATAAACGTTTGAGAATAATAATAACAATCCTGCTAATCCTTGTAATAGCTGTCATTATTGCTTATCCGAAAGTAATGCCTCTGCTTGTCTCAAAAAAAACATCACCGCCAGCTGCAGGTAAAGGAGCTCCCGCTGGTCAGGGAGGTGGTATGATGCAGAGTCGCCAGCTGCTTAATGTGAGCGGCTTCCTTATTCAGCCAACGCAGATGAGTGAAATAATTAACAGCATAGCAACTTTACGACCGGATGAAGAAGTTGAATTGTCTTTTGAGACATCAGGCAAAATTGTTAAAATCAATTTTACAGAAGGTACCAGGGTAAAAAAGGGTTACCTTCTTGCTAAAATAAATGATAAACCTCTTCAGGCACAGCTTGAGAAACTTGTAGCTCAAAAGAAACTGGTTCAAGAACAGGAGTTCAGACAAAGAAGCCTGCTCGACAGAGACGCAATCAGCAAAGAGAGTTATGATCAGATAGTTACTCAACTTCAGACTATTCAGGCAGATATTAATCTTATTAAGGCCCGGATCTCCGAGACTGAACTCCGTGCACCTTTTGACGGTATAATCGGATTAAGATACCTTAGTGAGGGAAGTTTTGTCACAACATCCACAAAGATTGCCAGACTTGTAAAAATGAGTCCTTTAAAGCTTGAATTTTCAATTCCTGAAAAGTATGCTGATGAGGTTAATATTGGATTCCCGGTTACTTTTAAAATTGTCGGAACAAATACAGAATTTAAGGCCAGTGTTTATGCTGTTGATCCAAAAATAGATTTGAATACAAGAACTATTGTAACCAGAGCTATATATCCCAATATCAGTGAAGAATTAAAACCTGGGCGTTTTGCTGAGGTGGCACTTCTATTGTCACAGATTGATAATACAATTGCTATCCCAACTGAAGCTCTGATTCCAGAGATGGAAGGAGAGACTGTTTATGTTTACAGGAGCGGAAAAGCTGCAAATGTAAAAGTAGGAACAGGATTGCGGACTGAATCTTTAATTCAGATTGTAAAAGGTCTGAATTTTGGCGATACTCTTTTAACTACAGGCATACTTCAGATGAGACATAATCTGCCTGTAGTTCTTGATACTCTGGTAATCAGCAAACAAAATAATACCAAATGAGTTTATCATCTACCAGTATAAACAGGCCGGTTCTGGCCACTGTATTTGCTATCATAATACTTCTCTTTGGTATTGTTGGGATGACATTTCTTGGTGTACGTGAATTCCCAAGTGTAGATCCTGCAATTATAACTGTAAGTACATCCTATCCCGGTGCAAATTCGGATGTAATTGAAACCCAGATAACAGAACCGCTTGAGCAGAATATTAATGGAATACCTGGTGTTCGTACTCTTACAAGTGTGAGCCGGCAGGGAGGAAGTAACATCACCGTTGAATTTGAACTTTCAGTAGACCTTGAAACTGCTGCCAATGATGTCAGAGACAAGGTATCCCAGGCGATGAGGCTATTGCCTAGAGACTGTGATCCACCTACTGTAGCCAAAGCAGATGCTGACGCCAATCCAATTCTTTTTCTGACAGTTGAAAGCGGGAAAAGATCACTCCTGCAGCTTTCAGAAATAGCTGAGCTCACACTTAAAGAACAACTTCAGACTATCTCGGGAGTAAGCGCAGTCAATATCTTTGGACAAAAACGCTATGCCATGAGGCTTTGGATTGATCCTGCCAAACTTGCAGGGTATGGACTTACTCCAATGGATGTCCGGAATGCAATATCGAGGGAGAATGTTGAATTGCCATCAGGATCTATTGAGGGTAATACCACGCAGCTTACAATAAGAACCATGGGATTGATGACAACCCCAAAAGAGTTCAACGACCTTATTATCAAACAATCAGGAGATCTTATTGTGAGATTTAAGGATATAGGCAGGGCTGAACTGGGGCCGGAAGACATCAGAGGTATTCTTAAACGCGAAGGTGTTCCGATGGTTATGGTAGCAATGATCCCGCAACCAGGTTCAAATCATATTGATATTGTTGATGAGGTTTACAGGAGGCTGGAATACATAAAAAAGGATCTGCCAGAGGATGTTGTAATAAATGTCAATTATGATAATACAGAATACATCAGGTCTTCAATTAAGGAGGTTAAGGATACAATTTATATAGCATTCATCCTGGTTGTTGTAATAATCTATTTCTTCCTTCGAAGCTGGAGGGCCACAATAATTCCGATACTTGTTATTCCAGTCTCCCTGATTGGTGCCTTTTTCATTATGTATCTTGCCGGATATTCCATAAATGTACTCACATTGCTCGCTATTGTTCTGGCTATCGGAATTGTTGTAGATGATGCAATTGTTGTAATGGAGAATATCTATGTTAAGGTGGAATCAGGAATGAATCCTTATGAAGCTGGATTAAGGGGTTCAAAAGAGATATATTTTGCTATTATTGCAACAACAATTACACTTATTTCTGTATTCTTTCCCATTGTTTTTCTTCAGGGTATTACAGGACGACTGTTCAGGGAATTCAGTATTGTCATGGCAGGAGCGGTAGCAATATCTGCCTTTCTGGCTTTGTCGCTTACGCCGATGGTGTCAACAAAGCTACTCAGGCATGAAAAGAGCCATACCTGGTTTTACAGAGTTACCGAAAAATTCTTTGATAATCTTAACAACGGGTACAGAAAGTCACTTGAATCATTTTTAAGGCACCGCCAGTATTCTATAATTATCCTGATTGCAGCGATGGGATTGGTGTTTCTTCTGTGGATGAAGATTCCAGCTGAGATGGCTCCACTTGAGGACAGGTCTCAGATAACCATAAATACTTCTGCTAATGAAGGTGCAACATATGAATTTATGCTTGATTATGCTGATGATATAACAAAACTTGTAGAGGAAAAAGTTCCTGAACTGGTGAGTTATACAGAGATGATCAGAGGGGGAAGTTTTGGTATGATCAGAATTGTACTCTCAAAACCTCACGCAAGGGAAAGATCACAACAGGAAATTGCTGACAATCTTGCAATGGCCGTACGAAAAAAGACAAAAGCCAGGTCATTTGTTAATCAGCAGTCAACATTTGGAAGCAGGCGTGCTGGCATGCCTGTACAATATGTTCTTCAGGCAACCTCAATAGAAAAACTAAGAGATGTGCTGCCTTCATTTATGGCCAGGGTAATGGAAAGTGATATTCTGACTATGGCTGATGTCAACCTGAAATTTACCAAACCTGAACTCAGGATCCACATAAACAGGGAAAAAGCGACAACTCTGGGAGTTTCTACCCAAAATATAGGACAGACACTTCAGCTCGCACTCAGCGGTCAGCGTTTTGGCTACTTCTTTATGAACGGGAAACAGTATCAGATCCTTGGAGAACTGGCACGGGAAGACAGGAACAAACCACTTGATCTTACATCATTGTATGTTAGGAATAATTCAGGTGAGATGATCCAGTTTGACAACCTTGTGTCGTTATCTGAAGAAACTGCTCCACCTCAATTGTTCAGGTATAACCGATTTGTGGCAGCAACGATCTCTGCAGGACTGGAAAAGGGGAAGACAATGAGTGAAGGTCTGGAGGAGATGGACCGTATAGCAAAAGAAGTGCTCGATGATTCGTTCAGAACTGCACTTGCCGGTGATTCCAAGGACTTCCGGGAAAGTTCTTCCAGTCTTATGTTTGCATTTGCCTTAGCGATCATCCTGATATTCCTGGTACTTGCGGCACAATTTGAAAGTTTCAAGGATCCGCTTATTGTTATGATGACTGTCCCGCTTGCATTAACAGGCGCTATGCTTTTTATGTGGTATTTCGATATCACGATGAACATTTTCAGTCAGATCGGATTAATAATGCTAATCGGTCTTGTTTCAAAGAACGGAATTCTGATAGTTGAATTTGCCAATCAAAGGAAAAATGCAGGCATGGTTAAGCTTGATGCAATAAAGTATGCAGCCACAGCACGACTAAGGCCAATACTTATGACAAGTCTTGCAACTATTCTTGGAATCTCTCCTCTGGCACTGGGACTTGGAGAGGGTGCACAGAGCAGGATTGCAATGGGTATTGCTGTTATCGGGGGAATGGTATTTTCTACATTCCTGACCTTGTATGTAGTACCTGCGATTTATACCTATATCTCCAGTGAAACAAAAATAGTTAAAAATGAGAATGAGGTTACTGCTGCTTAGCATTTCAATATTATCAGGTTCATTGATCTCCAATAGTCAGAATGTTATGCAATTGAAGGATTGCATCAGCAAAGGTCTGGAGAACAATTTTTCGATTCTGATTGCCAGGAATAATGAATCGATATCAAAGAATAATTTTACAGCCGGGAATGCAGGTTATTTGCCAAAACTGGATCTTACTGGCCGATATGGTGGTACTGTAAACAATACGACACAGAATCTGACAGATGGCTCCTCAAATTCCACATCAGGAGTCCATAATACTGCTGCAACAGCAAATGCATCACTTGGCTGGACAATTTTTGACGGATTCTCAGTAAGGACTACTTACAAAAAACTTAATGAACTGAAGCAGTTGGGAGAGTTAAATACCCAGCTTTCTGTTGAAAACCTGGTTGCAGAGATAATTGCAGGGTATTACAATTACATACAACAAGTTCAAACACTTAACAATCTTGACTATGCATTAACCCTTTCCAGGGAGAGACTCAGGATTGATAAAGACAGGTATGTTCTCGGATCGAGCTCAAAGCTTCAGGTACTGCAGTCGCAGGTTTACCTGAATGCTGACAGTTCAAGGCTCTCGCGTCAGGGGGAGGTAGTAAGGGCAGCACAAGTGAAGCTTAATGAATTGATGGCACTGGAAGAGCTATCCTCTAAATTTGAATCTGCTGACAGTATTATTCAGGTTGATGAATATCTTTTATATGAGAAGCTGCTTGATGCTACACTGGCAGGCAATACCAGTCTTATGATTGCCACGAAGAATAAAACCGTTTCTGAATATGATTATAAGATTATTACCTCAAGATCATATCCTTACCTTACTATGTCTTCAGGCTACACTTATGCACTAAGCACCTATGAGACTGGCAGCTATAAAAATCAGACAATTAATGGATTAACCTATGGTCTCACATTTGGTGTAAATGTTTTCGACGGATTCAATCAAAGGAGGAGCATAGCAAATTCCAATATTGAGATTCAGAACAAGGAACTTAAATATCTTGAAATTGAACAGGGTATCAAGGCTGATCTTCTCACTATTTACAATGTGTACAATAATAATCTTCGTCTGATTAAACTCGAGGAACAAAATCTGGCTACCGCTACTGAAAACCTCGATATAGCACTTGAGAGATATAAGCTAGGAAGTTTATCAGGATTAGATCTGAGGGAAGTTCAGAAAAGTCTTCTGGATGCAAAGGAGAGGCTGCTGGCGATACAATATCAGACGAAGCTGGCGGAGATTTCGCTGAAGCTTATCTCCGGTACGATCATGGAGTATTATAGGTGACCTCACCCCCTCCATCCCCCTCTCCCGATGTGAGAGGGGGATGCACAAAACCGAATACCTATAACTGATTACCGATTACATTTAATATTTTGCCAAATCAACTCTTTGATGTAATTTCGGACTTTATTTTTTCGATGCAAAAGAAGACAGAGCTGATACTAAATAGTGACGGAAGTATTTTCCATCTTAACCTACTTCCGGAGGACATATCGCATAAAATAATAATTGTGGGAGATCCCGGTCGTGTTGATATGATAGGAACACTTTTTTCAGATATCCGGATAAGGAAGGAGAACCGGGAGTTCAGAACAATTACAGGAACTTTTGATAATCAGGAAATAACGGTTATTTCTTCCGGCATTGGCACAGATAATATTGATATTCTTATCAATGAGCTTGATGCCCTTGTAAATATTGATTTGAAGACAGGTTTGGCTAAAGAGGATATTACCTCATTAACATTAATAAGATTGGGCACTTCAGGCGGATTAAGAGCGGATGTCCCAACGGGTTCTTGTGTGCTTACCGAGACAGCAGTAGGATTTGACGGATTGTTGCACTTTTACGAAGGGTACGACTGGATTCTGGATACAGCACTTTCAGATGTACTGACTATGCACCTTGAATGGCCGGATACCCTCTCCTATCCGTATGCAGTGAATGCCAATAAAGAGTTGGTACAAATATTCAGCAATGAAGGTTTCCTGAAAGGAATTACTATTTCAGCACCTGGGTTTTATGCTCCGCAGGGAAGGAAACTTCGTCTGGAAACATTTGATCATGAGATCAATGACAAGTTAGCTGAATTTGAGTTCAGGGGAAGGAAAATCTGTAATTATGAGATGGAAAGTTCGGCTATTTACGGATTGTCGGCACTTTTAGGTCACAAAGCGCTGACAATATGCCTGGCGATTGGCAACAGGGTTACCGGAGAGTTTTTGGAGGATTATAAGTCGATGATGAGGGAGTTGGCAGTGAAGGTGTTGAAAACCATATAATTAAGACACAAGGCACAAGACAAAAGACAAAAGACAAAAGGAGAAAGGAAAAAGGCAAAAGATAAGAACAAATTGGAATATAGAATTCAGAAGAATTTTTCAGATTCAATTTTGAGTATATTTGTATAAACAAGTCAATTATTAAGTGATATGTCTGAAGAAACTACAAACAAGCCAGTAAGGAATGATGAGATTGATCTCCTGGATCTTTTTAACAGAATGGGAAGGACGATTAGAAAATGGATGAATTCACTCGGAAGGGGGGTTCTGATTTCGGTAGTGTTTATGATAAGACGTTGGATTCCGCTTACAGTCAGTATTATTATTGGAATAATAGTTGCTTACTTTTCGGATAAATCAACACAAGAAGTATTCAAATCATCCCTTATTCTTAAGAATAACGTCAATTCAAATGCTGAAATGATAGAATATCTGAACAGGCTTCATACACACTGCCAGAAAGGTAAATATGCTGAATTATCTCAACTATTGAATTTACCAGAGAATCAAACAAAAGAAATAAACGATATAGAAGCATTCTGGGTTATTAGCCACAAGAGAGAAAGAATCCCATTATATATCGACTATAATAAAAAATACACTGTAGCAGACACTGCAAATACCAGGATGCAGGACAGAATGGCGGTGAGGTTAATTACAAAATCAAGTATCAATCAAAATGAAGTAAGGGATGGAATACTTTCTTTCATAAATAGGGACTCATTATTACAGCAGAAAAACCGGGTCAGGCTTAGACAAAATAAGGAACTACTTGAACGATTGAATATTGATATATCAGAACTTGACAGTCTGCAAAAAATTAAATACTTTGAAGATCCAAAAAATGCCCAATCACAGAAAGCCACGCAGATGATTTTTCTGCAGCAACAAAGCACCCAGCTTGTTTATAATGACATATATAATCTATACGCCAGAAGGCAGGATCTAGAAGCACAAAGGTATCTGTACTCTGATATAGTAACTATCCTTAACGACTTTTCATTACCAGAAACTGAGAAACAGATTGTTGTATTTAGCAGAAGAAATTTGGTAATAATATTTTTTGTTTTCCCTGTTTTTCTCTTAGCAATAATAGCGAACAAAAAGAAACTGATCGATATTTATAATAAGTATTAAGTCAGGTAGATTTAATATCAGATATTTTGCGATTTCTTTCATTATCAGTTAACAAAAGCAAGAATGAAAACAAGGAAAAGAATGTTACTCCTGCCAACCTGTTTAACATTGTCTCAAAAAGAAATGAAATGACTACCAGTAACAAAAACATCAGGTAGAGGATATTTTCTCTCTTAAAGGCAATATAAAACATCATAATAATCATTGACAAAAAGATAATCAGTCCTATCAATCCATGTTCAATTAAAATTTCCAAAAATTGATTATGTGTATTGGTATTATCCTTCGCGAGCCTTGTATTTCCTGTGCTCCTGTATTCCTCATTAAGTTCGTCCTGGATATCACCGGTGCCAACTCCCATTATCAGATTTTCTCCTAATATAGTCCTTACGGCAATCAAGATTATTAATCTGTCATTGCTTACGGCAGAATTAGTGTTGCGATGCTTCGCCCTCCAATCCTGATAATTATTTACACGAGGATTTGTCAGCACCAGCGGGATAAAAATAACAATCATCAGCAACATTGAAATCCAAAAATATCTTACCTTGCCTATGTTTCTGAATTTTCCGAACAAATAGACAGGAAGCGTTATGACAGCCGCAAGAATACCAGCACGTGATGACAGAAAATAAATTGAAATTATAAGTATTCCTGATATTATCAGCCATAGATATTTATAGTTCTTAATACCAGGAATTCCAAAAAAGTTTTCAAGTGCAATATAAAATGACAGAAGAGTAAACATTGACAGATAAGAGGTATGTTGAAAAATTGCAAACTCTAAGGCATAAAAGTAATTTAACCAGGTATATTCCGAAAGAAACGGATTGAAAGTTAAACTTCCGTTCTGAACACTTAAGGACCTGTATAAGGCGTACAAATAACAAAAAAGTAAATAAGAAAAGGTACTCATGACAAAAACCTTTAATAAAATGGCAACTCTTGTACGGATCATATTTCCTGGAGATAATAAAACCAATGGGAATATCAGAAGTGTAACTCTGAGTTCAAGGTTTCTCCATCCTTCCTTTAAGTTGTCGGAGTATAACATTCCGGCTACCTGCCATATAAAAAACAAAAGGAAAAGGAAAAAAAGCTGTTTCTGATTTGAATTGATTGACGTCAAACAGTCAGGCTTTTTAAAAAACTGATAAATAGCAAGCAGAAGCCACAGGAACATCATAGGCGGCAGATACCAGTGATAAACAGGCATTATAAGCATTATAAATGCCGAAATGAAATATTGGACAGATCCTCTTGACCAGATTTTATTCCCTGTTGTTCTATTTCTAATGGCGGCCATTCCTCTATAATTTATGCTGATAAATGCCAAAGAGCAAAACACAGTAACTGTGCCATGATCATAAAGGTTTATTACAATTAAAAATCTGCTTCATTAAAGCTTCCTGGAATAGGATTCATAAATGCTTATGCGGCAATTTCTTTTCATATTTAACTACGATATATGTTATAACGATGATGATTACCAGATAACAAATAACCTCAATACCAACATACATTCTTATAAAGTCAATAAAATCCATATTTTTGAAAAACACTAATGATATAATCGAAAAGAAATAAAATATTTGCCAGGCACTTAGCAACCTAATCTTCTGAAGGGAAACAAATACAGTACTGAATGAGGCAACCAGGAAGTTCAGTGCATATGACCAGACCAGGATCTGGGAAATCCTGCCTGACAATTCCCACCTTTCGCCAAAAATGAATTTAAATATTCTGATGCCAAAAAGAGCAATAATAATTATCTCTACTATGCCTATAAATAATACAATACCAAGAACAAGAATAATATCCTTTCTCAAACTCTTCCTATTATTGATTTTTTCCGTCAGGCTCTGAAGAAGGACATTTGATACAGATGTAGAGATAAGAGCCAGGGGAACTGAAAGCAGTAGTTTTGAAAGATCAAAATAACCTGCATTTTCAGTTGAATAGAATTTATTAAGCATAATGACTGGTAAAAGAAAACTACAGGCGCTCATCAGACTGGGTATCACATTTACTCGAGGGAATTCCGAATATCGTCTTACAACATAATTTATCTTTACTGGACTTAACTGATCTATTTTTAAACCTTGCTTACTACCCTGAAATAATCCGGATAAAACATTGGCAATATGGCCAAGAATATCTCCAACAACGAGACCCGATGAACCTGCCAATCCTTTTAATCCCAACTGTGCTGCTCCTTCCACCCCTCTTCGGGTGAATTTATTAACAGACAGTAACATAAATTTTTTTTTTCTGGTAAGCCAGTTGTTTATTGTCTGGTAGAAACTAAAAAAGAAAATCCCTGCAGGTGCCAGCATCAGGTAGAAATTATAATCCTCAGACAAATTCAGAAAGCCTGCTATCTCTGCTCTCCATGTTATAAAAATAATGGCAAGAATGCTGCAGAAAAGAAAACTTATAAATACTGACAGAAACAATATATTGGCTGCTTCCCTATCTTTTTTCGGTAAAACAATTGCAAGATCATATTTAAATGAGGCAACAATCGAGAAAATCCCTACCAGGCTAAGGTAAATTGAATAAGCACCAAACGCTTCAGGAGAGTAGTATCTTCTCAAGAGTGGTTGAAGAAGAACGGGGATTAACTGTGCAAGAGCAGTTCCTGACACAAGGATTGAAGTGTTTCGCAGAATTTCAGACTCTTTAAGCGAACTTATTATTGCCCTGCCATTCATATTAAATTCACTGCGCTGATGATATTTTTATATAGTTCTGCTACTTTTCGGGTTGTATACTTCTCCTCAAATGCTCTTCTCCCGTTTAATCCCATATTCTGCCTGATTGATTTGTCAGACTTTAGCAATAAGATAGCATCATTTAAGCCATTAATATTGCCGGGTTCAACAACAATACCGCATCTTTCCTCCTTAATTATCATTGCAATTTCCGACTGAGGCGGTACCAGAGCAATAACCGGTATTCCGGCAGCCATTATTCCGTAGATCTTGCTTGGGACTGCCATGCCTTCCATTCCTGTTGCCAATGATACCAAAGAAACATGACATGCAGAAACACTTTTTTTAAAAGAGTCATTAGACTGAAAAGGCAGCATCAGAACATTTGAAGGAATAATTCCATCAAAAGAATCAATAAATTCTCTTTTTCTCATTCCATCGCCAATAATCAGGAACCTGACTCCCGATGGCTCCAACATTGCAGCTTTTCCAATCGTTCTCATATCATTCCAAAGGCCCATGTTACCAGAATATTGCACAACAAAACTGTCTTTTAGTCCATACTCTGCAACCATGTCATTATTTTCAAAACTGACTGGTATAATAAGTTCTTCATCTTGCCATAACGGGATATAAGAAATATTCTTATGATCTGACATCTTACTTTCAATCCAAATTTTCATATCTCTTCCAATGACAATGAGATGATCGGATTTTTTAAGGGAAAGAACAAATAATTTCTGCCAAAGTCCGGCAATAATACCACGGCGCTTTAATATACCAAGACGAATAATTCCTTCTGGAAAAATATCCAGAAGGACCTGAATAAATTTCCTGCCCGTCAGAAAACAAGCAACAGAGAGGGATATTGCGAGTGTTGGAGGAGTTGTATGTGTCATGACTGGTCTTTTATCCTTCGTGAATAAAAGCTTAATAAATACACTCAGCATAAATGTCAAATAATTTATTACTCTTCCTCCTATTGACGACTTTCTGAAATTTGTTGAGACCAGAAACCGGATTTTAATCCCATTATGTATCAGCTTTTTTGATTGCCTGCGGGTTTGAGAATAACTTGGATGGGCACACCATACTTCAACTTCTACCCCATCACTTACAAGTACCGAACATAAATTTGTAAAGAGATTAGCAGTTGATACCTCATCGGGGTAGAATACCTGTGTGATCAGAAGCACTTTATGACCCATTCTGAAACAGAGTTGGAAAGTTATTCATGCATGAAAACTGTTAAGAACGGCAGCAACTTTGTTAATGTCGTCAACACTATGAAATGTTGAAACCGGGAGGCTTAGGGTTGTTCTGTGAATTTCTTCAGAGACAGGAAATGAGAGATGATTCAGGAAGGTGAGTGCTTTCTGCCTGTTTGGGGCGATTGGATAGTGAATTTCGGTACGTATATCATGCATCAGAAGATGTTGTCTCAACTCATCTCTTAATTCATGTCTGATATTGAATATATGGTAAACGTCTTTAAAACCCTCTTTTTCATATGGAAGGATGAATTTATCATTTATTTTTTCATGATATATCTTCGCAAGGCACCTTTTGTGTTCTGTAATTGCATCAAGATGTCTGAGCTTAATCCTGAGGAATGTGGCTTGTATCTCATCCAGTCTGGAATTCATCCCGACATAAATATTGTTATACTTGATATTTGATCCGTAATTTCTCAACATTTTTACTTTATTGATGAAATCAGGATTATTTGTTGTAACGGCGCCACCATCTCCCAGGCATCCAAGGTTCTTTGAAGGATAAAAGCTGAAAGCTGCTATATCGCCGAAACTTCCGGTCATTTTTCCCATGTAGGAAGCACCATGAGCCTGGGCACAATCCTCAATAAGATAGAGTTTATGTTTTTTGCAAATACTAAGGATAGGATCCATATCACAGGGCTTTCCATAAAGGTGAACAACTATAATTGCCCTGGTATTTTTTGTTATAGCAGCCTCAATAAGATCAGGATTTATATTGTATGTCCTTATATCCGGTTCTACAAGGACAGGAGTATTACCTGTCTGAACAACAGAAAATATTGTTGCGATATATGTATTGGAAGGCACGATTATTTCAGAACCTTTCGGGATATCAACGGCATTTATGGATAAAATTAATGCATCAAGACCGGATGCTACTCCGGCACAGTGTCTTACTCCTACATATGCGGCAAATTCATATTCAAATAACTCAACATTTTTGCCAAGTATAAACCATCCGGAATCCAGTACATCTCTGAATGCATTTTTCAGTTCATCAGCAAATGGTTTATTTACTTTATTCAGATTATCGTATTCAATCATTGTATGTTTCATATATATAATCCTTTTCGTCGAAATTCTCTGAGGCCAGTACCATCAGGATGGCATTTTTTGAAAAATCATACATTTTATGCCAGTCTTTTGGTTCCAGGATAAGACATTTAGAAGGGGAATTGAGATTATATGTTTTCTCAGAAATTCCATCATTATTGTAAATCCGACAATTGCCTTTGATGCATATAGCAGCCTGAACAGTTTTATGATGGCGATGACCTCCCCTTTCAGAACCGTCGACACCATAGATATAGAAAACCCGCATGATCTCAAATGGCAGAATTTTCTCAATAACAGTCAGCTTGCCTCTTTTGTCAGTAAATGTTTTAAGATCAATTATATATGCCATATATATCTATAGTAAAAAGTACAAAGGTAAAAGGGAATATAAAATTAAATAAGTTCTCTTCCCGGAGAGAGCAGAGACTTATTTCCCCTCCCCGAGGCACATGGATTTGGTTCCCCGCCTGGGAAGGTTTAAGTTTTGATTTAGGTTTAATTTGACGTTGAGGCTAAGTTTTAATAATGTTAAATCCGGAAATTTTCTTTAAAACAAATTTGATATAATTTTTAAAACCGGATGGTTGAGTTGCATAAAACCTCGCTTTGTAGCCGTTAAATTTACTTTCAAGATTATGTTCGGTCTCTTTTATTTTGTTGATATATGGAATATATAAATAATCCTGAATATCTCCGGGGATCCTGTTCCACCCAAGGTCGACTATTCCGTTATCCATGAATCTTACGAAATGGAAATGGAAGAAAACAATATCGAATTCTTTTCCTGTTTTTAATTCAATTCCCATCAATGAATCTGATCTTCGGAATATGTGATATTGAATAATATTCCAAGGTGCAATACCTGCGCCTGGATGTTCTGAGATCTTTACATTATTATACTTAACCGGCCACTCATCGAGATATTTCTGGTCGCCGAATTTTCCATCCTCATATCGGGCATAGCACCATTCTATACACTGGCTTATCCAATGTTTCAAAATCAACCTGCTTTCAGGCTCGTTTATAAATGTAACAAACTGAACACAAAATCTTCCTGCTCTTTTCTCCTCATATAATTTGGATAACAATGAGTACCTGTGTTCCGTAATAAGCACTGTCTTTTCCTGGTTTAATTCATTAATAAGAATTTCAGGAGATCTGTAAAAGTAAAGATCAGCATCAATATATGTACAGGCCGGCACATTAAAATTCGCAAGTACATACTCAATAGTTGAAGAAGTGCATGTCCAGCAGTACTCAGCCCTGGTCCTTTCCTTCTTTACATCCAGTAGTTGTTTATTTTCGAATTTCTCAAGAGGAATAATAGTAGCACTATCGGGATGCAGATCATTCAGTATCTGAAAACAAAGTTCATCAAAAGCAAAAATATAGATATGAAAAGAGGCGCAACTTACCTTAAGAGATTCATACATCGTTAATCCTCTGCTAAGATAGAATGAATCGAAAAGAGTACAAAAGTAAAGCATTGGAATGTATTTATAGATTGCTTTGTTCTATCATAAGTTTCTATTCTATCTTGCAGTATTACTATTTTCTTTCGAATAGAAATCCTTTAAACTCAGATTTTATATTGGCTTTGTCCAAGGCTTCAAATTCCATAAGACAATTGAAATAGATCCCCATATAATTCAGGAATTCGGATTCATTAAAAAACCAGCAGGGATATTTTGCCTTATAAATTGCCGGATGAACTTTTTGTATGGTAATCCTGTTTTTTCCCTTTATGAATGGTGTTCGATCGATTATAATAAATCTTACACCTGTCGTGATTATTTCATCAAGTTTTTCATATGGTTTTTCAAGATATTGCAGTACACTTGACAGAACGCATACGTTTATATTATATGTATTTATACAATCTTGAATGGAGTAAAAAAAATGAAGATTACCATTTTGAAAATCCTCTATTCCACATTTTACATGAGTAGGTTGTTCAACAATACACCAGTTTACATCTGGCAGAGATTCTAGAAATTTCCTGTTCTGGAAATAGCTGCTGCCCAATGAACCCCCAAAATCGAGGATATTAATACATCCCTTATTTCTTGCCGCAATCCACATTAAGCTTGACAGCAGAGGGAACGAGTAGTTAATTTCATTAAAAAGTACGGAATCTCTTTCAAATTTATACTCTCCATCTCTTACTTTAATAGATGATGATCTAGTCACTTTAAAGATATCAGGTGAATCATACCCACCGCTTTTTTTTAAGGCTACATCCCATGAAACAAAATTACCGGACCAGCCATAAAAAAGCCCGGAAAAGAATGCCAGTAACGGTCGAGGTATAATGATCTTAAGGAATTGTTTGATAGCAATCATCTCGCCATACCTGATTTCAGGAAATCAATAATTCTGTTTACCATATGATCTGGAAGATATTCAAGTTCTTTTATGCGTTTGATACAATTGCTGCGATACTCATCTCTGTTTGTCAGCAGCCTGGTTCTCCACTCATTGATTTTCATTGCCAGATTGTTGGGAGAATCATTATGAAAAAGATCGCCGTTATATCCTGGAATTATTAATTCCAACTCAGGTCCATGTTCAGAAAAATTATCTGATGTGATCACAGGTAAACCGAAGGAAAGTGCATGAAGGCATGATAATCCGATTCCACCCGGATAAACAAAAAGGTCTGCATCCAGAAAATAATTATGAACCTCCTTTCCATATATTTCTCCTGTATAAAGGACCTTTTCATACACACCTGCGTCTTTTGAGAGCTGAACTATATGAGACAAATCCCCACCCCCGATAACAACACATTTGAAATCAAACCGGAATTGATCCTGCAGGATTTTGAGAGCCTTTATCAGAATATCTACTTTCTTCGTTTTTGTAATTCGGCCACTAAAAACTATATTAAAAATTTGTGCTTTACGAGGCAGAAAGACATCATTATTTATATAACCATAATCTTCCCTGTTCAATGAGTTATTTACAACAACTATATTCTGTTTCCTTACTTTCATTGCCAGGAGATTATCCCTTCCTGCATTACTGTATGCAAATATTCCGGAAGAAGATCTGTAAATCAAACTGCGGATAACATGGCCGGGTCTGCCCTGATTCCCATAACCTGCGTGAGACCACCAGTAGAATTTTCTCCTCAATATTATCCGGAAAACAAAAAAAATAAGAAGAGAATGTATCAAATGAAAATCTACACCTGTGGCGATAATTATATCAGGGTTCCTTGAGATCGCATGCCTGAAAGCTCCTTTTAAAAAATATAAATCATGACCAAATTTACTTACAGATAAGTAATCAAAGGTAATTCCACAATTCTCATCACTTTTTATGCCCTTGTAATTCCTGCCTGCAATTATTTCAAAATCGAAATAGTCATTATATAAGAATTCTTTAAAAACATCTTTCCTATAATGTGCAAGCACGTGTTCTATCAAAAGAATTCTGGGTTTGTTCAAATTTTAAGAATGTTTAAGATTTGCAGGTTGAGAATCCTTCCTTAGGTTTGGAGTGATAAAAAGCAAGCTAAAGTTCAAAAGGCACTTTAGTATCTATAAATTTCGTAAGTAAATATAATAACAGAAGGTTAAGTATAAACATGGGGATCAAAAGAGAGTCTATTTTATAAGAAATTACGATGAGACTAAAAATAAATATATTTAATGTAAGAGAGATCAGAATAGTTTTTTTGTGTGACAAACCTGATTGGACAACTCTCTGGTAAGCATGTTTTCTGTGAGCAACACTAAGCTTTTCTTTGTTTTTCCATCTTCGGAAAAGAGTCAGAGAGGCATCGAACCAGAAAAGTGATGTTAGCATAAGCCATTGTAAAATATGTAGTTGTTGTTCATTATGATAGTATATTCCCAATATAGCAAGGATAAAGCCCAATTGAGTACTCCCGATATCTCCCATGAAAATCTTCGCTTTGGGCCAGTTCCAAATAAGGAATCCGGTGACCGGAGCTATTAAAATGAGGCCCAGAGGATCTCCTGTAAAAATCAGAAATGCCAGACTGACAGTTATAGCTTCAAGAGAGGCATAACCATCAATACCGTCAAGGAAGTTAAAAAGATTAATAAACCAGACAATTCCAACCAGAGCCACCGTAAATAAAACAACCTGGTTTCCAATTATTAAACCTGACAAAGAAACGGGAGTTATATCCTTAATACAAACAAGAGCAAGCAGCGCAGAGATAAACTGAACCATGAGTCTGATAAATGGTGGTAGTGTAAAAATATCATCCAGGAAACTCACCAAAGCAAGGATTATTCCACATAACAGGGCCAGATATAAGCCCGTTTCCAGCAGATAAAAATGCCATAACGAACTGATTCCAAAAAACCAGCTTATCACTATTGCAATCCCA
>CALMJY010000276.1 GCA_937864815.1 uncultured Bacteroidota bacterium | reverse complement strand
CTACACTATCCTCTTCGTCGGCAGCGTCAGATGTGTATAAGAGACAGGGTACGGATTTTCCCCCGAGCAGAGCAACAATGGCATTTCGTGTATCATGCTCCATTGCCTTTTCGTAAGGATTTTCCATTTCATCTATCCTTCCACAGAAGCGCAGTTTACGTTTAGTATCAAAAATAAAAACATGAGGAGTTGTTGTGGGGCCGTATGCTGTTGCCATCTCCTGCTTGTCGCCATCATACAGATAAGGCATCTTATAATTTTTATCCTTTGCCCTGATCTTCATCTCCTCAAAGCTGTCAGCCAGATCGGTATAACCTAATTCTTCCAGACAAACTGCCTGTGGGTGGTTAGGAGCAACCAGTACAAATCCTACACCCCTGGGAGTAAATTCAGTATATAGCTTATCAATTCTGTCCTCATAAGCCTGTGCGGTTGGGCAGTGATTGGCAGTAAAGATTATGACAAGAATCTTATCCTTACTGAAGCTGTTAAGTGTATATGTCTTGCCATCAATTCCTGGCAGTGAGAAAGGGGGAGCAGATGCTCCAATCTCAAGAGTTTTGGGATCTTCAGCATAGAGATAGGTATCAGGATTCATCCATGCAAGGATAAAGATAATGGCTAATAATAGTTGAAATTTCATTTTTATTCGGGTTTTCTTTTTGTGATGCCGGGCTTTTAAAATTATTCTGAAAATATAGGAAATATTTTCCATAAAAGATTATTGATGACATTGATGGATTATCTAAATGTGAATCATTTAACATTATTTGTTAAAAAAGTACCCCTCTGAACAATTTATTAACAGATTCTACATAAATTCACATAAGTAAAAAATGGTAAAATGACGAAAAAAGACATAGTTATGAATGCTGCCGGAATCGTTGATCTGGGTTTTCCGATGTGGCCTGTTTTTGCTGAAGAAACGTTTAAGGATGTTCTGGAACCATTGCGAACCGGGAAAGTAAATTACTGGACCGGTAAGAAAGGGATGGAATTCGAAACGAAATGGGCAAAATGGAATGGTGCAAAGTATGCAATATCCTGCACCAATGGCACTGCCGCCCTTCATATTGCCGTTGCCAGTCTGGGCATTGGTCCCGGTGATGAAGTAATAGTACCTTCCTACTCTTTCATTGCTTCATCATTTGCCATAGTGCAGGCAGGAGCAATTCCGGTATTCTGCGATACCACAGAAGATCACACTATTGATCCATCAAAGATTGAGGCGCTGATAACAAAGCGGACAAAAGGAATTATTGTCGTGCATCTTTACGGAGTTGTTGCCGATATGGGACCGATCCTGAAAATTGCAAAAAAACATAAGCTGAAAGTCATAGAAGACTGTGCGCAGTGTTTCGGAGGAGAGTATAAAGGAATAAAATCAGGTGTAATCGGCGATATCGGATGTTTCAGCTTCTGCCAGAGCAAGCATTTCACTACGGGAGGTGAAGGGGGGATGGTAGTTACCAATGATGAGGATGTGGCATGGGAATGCCGGTCATTCAGGGATCATGGTTATGATGTTAAGGAGAGACTCAATATGCTGGCCCTGGAAGAAAAGCTGCCCTATATTCACAACAGGGTCGGATTCAACTTCAGAATGACTGAGATTCAGTCTGTTATAGGTATTAATGAACTTAAAAGGCTTGATTCCTGGAATCTGAAAAGACGTTACAGGTATGCTGTAATGTATGATAAGGCTTTTAAGAATCTGAAAGGTATCCGTAAGCTGCCTGTAAACACTGCTGAAAGGAAAAACGCTTACTGGTGGTATCCGATTGTCCTCGATACTGATATTCTGGATACCGATGCCGCAGGAATTATTAACGAGTTGCATAGCCAGAATATTCCATGCTACGGAATACAATGGCCTGAGGCTTATCTTGAAAAAGCTTACAGGGAACTCAACGGATTCGGATCAGATAAGTTTCCGTTCAGGTCAAAGGAATATACTGATTCCCGACGGGTTAAGTATGAAAAAGTATTTTGTAAAACAGCTAATGCTCTTAGAAAAAGCACAGTCTCATTGTTTCTGCACCCTTCCTGGGAGGAGAAGCATATTCAGAGGTGTATAGATGTTTTTATTGCAACATGTAAAAATCATCTGAAGCAATAAATGTAACTCTTAAGTTATTGTTATTTTTTTTTACTAACTTTAATTCTAATGACGCATCTGGCGTTATTTATTTCACAATGTAAGCCAAGTAACATTTAATATCAAATGGAGTATTCTAATCAGCAACTGGTTGAAAAAATAAAGACCGGGGACATTGCTGCTTTTGAAACTATTTTTAGTAAGTACTACGTTTATCTTTGCCTGATATCTGAGCAAATTGTAAGAAATCAATCAGATGCAGAAGAGATTGTATCAGATGTTTTATTAAAGGTTTGGAATATCAGGGGGAAGTTTGAAATTGCGTCATCTCTGAAAGCATATCTGATAAAAGCTGTTTACAACGCATCGTTAAATCATCTTGAGAACAATAAATTCAGAAACAATCTGACACAAAGGATTAATAATTCAGATTCTGAATTACTTATCTGGGATAATAATTATCCACTTGGACAATTGTTTGAAAAAGAGATTTTAGAAGCTCTTGACCATGGTATAAATGATCTCCCTGATGCCTGCAGACAAATATTCTTACTTAGCCGGAATGAAAACATGAAGTATTCGGATATTGCAAGAAGGCAGGGAGTTTCAGTTAATACTGTTAAAACACAGATGAAAATCGCACTTGTGCGTTTGCGTGAGACTCTAAAGGATTTTCTGACCTGAAACTTATTAGACTCTCAATCTGATTTTTTCTTTTTCTCTTTCACCCTGAGATTGTTTTTTCCTGTCTATATATTCAGAACATAATATCATATATGGAAATAGAAAAGAAAAGAGAATATCAGGAAGAATTAATTCATGGTTATTTTCAGGGAGAGTTAAGTGAGAAAGAGGTAAAAGAACTGATAGAATGGATAAAATCAGATAGTGCCAATAAGAAATTCTTTGATGAATATTCCGAAATATGGGTCAGTACTAAAACTTTATTGAAAAACCCCGGGTATAATTTTCATGAGGGATTCTGGAAGTTCAAACATAAGATTTGTGAGGAAGAAAAGCGGCCTGAATCATCAGAAAGTATAAGTATTGTAAGACTAATAGCAAGATATGCCGCAATAATAATTATTACCTTTTCTCTTAGCGGCCTTCTGTTTTATCAATTAGGAAGGAATGATGCTGAATTTCCTGTTGAAACAATCAGTGAATTATGCGTTCCTATGGGATCAAACGCACACTTTTCACTTTCAGACGGGACAACAGTAGCACTGAATGCAGGCAGTAGTCTTAAATATGACAATCGTTTCGGACTTAAAGAGAGAATTGTCAGGCTGGAAGGTGAAGGATATTTTAAAGTAGCCAAAGATCCGGAGAAACCATTTATTGTACAAACACCTTATCTGACTATCAGAGCCCTTGGTACTGAGTTTAATGTGAGAGCTTATTCTGATGAAAATAAAACCGAGGCTACACTTGTTGAGGGATCAATTAAGGTTGAGCCAGTAAGCGACGAATATAAGGCTGAGGCTGTAATTCTTAAGCCAAATCAGAAACTTACTTATTACAGGAATGATTCGACCCTGGTTGAAGATTCAGGAATTTCAGAGAAAAAGGAGGAGAATAAATCCCGTTCGATTACAGAGCATAAGATAAATGTAATTCCAAGGCTGGTCAGAGAAAATGTAAATGTGGAAAAAGTAATATCCTGGAAGGATAACCGCTGGATCTTTGAAAGGGAGCCCCTGTCAAAGATTGCTTTGGAACTTGAGCGTAAATTTGACGTTGAAATAAAGTTCGATTCGGAAAAACTTATGAACTACAGGTTTACCGGAACTATAATTGCTGAGCCCATAGAGCAGGTGCTCGAGGTTATGAGTATTTCTGCTCCAATCAGATACAGGCTGGAAGGAAGAGTGGTAACACTATCTGAAAACAAGAACTTTAAAGGGATAAAAAAGAATTTGTACAATAATTAAGATAATCCAGATTATTAACATACCTAAAGAAAATCTTGCCTATGAAACATTAAAAAATTCCCTGAAACTAAAGCGCAGGATGCTGTAACATCCCGCGCAAAGTTTTTAAAATCTCACCAATGCTGCCTTTTACCAGAGAACATTGGATCGTTTAACTAAAAACATTGCAAAATTATGAAAAAAAAACTACCTAACACTATTCCGGTACCTATACCCGGAACAGAAAAACTCCTAATGATCATGAAACTAGCTCTGATTATCGTTTTTGTAAGTGTTCTGCAAGTAAGTGCCGAAACATATTCCCAGGTTATTGTTAACCTGGATATGCAGGGTAAGCCAATTCGTGAAGTGCTGAAATCAATTGAAAGGCAAAGCCAGGTCCGTTTTTTTTACAGTGACGACCTGATGGCCATGAATGATAAAATAACTGTAAATGCAGAGAACAAGAATATTATTAGTGTTCTGGATGATATTTTTGCTGATACAAAACTCACTTATAAAAAGTATGACAATGATTTGATTGTAATCGCTCCCAGGGAGTTTTTACAGCAACAGGTCAGGGTAACTGGGACAATTATTGATGCAGGCACCTCAGAACCTCTTGTAGGAGTGAACGTTGTACTCGAAGGTACTACTATTGGTGTAATGACTGACATTAATGGTAAGTTTACCCTAAATGTACCTGACCTCACAGGAACTCTCCAGGTCAGCTATATCGGATATGTTGCGCAAAGAATTGCTATAAATGGTCAGACAGTTATTGATGTTAAGCTTGCATCAGACCTTATGGCTCTGGAAGAAGTAGTAGTTACAGGGTACGGAACAGTCAGAAGAAGTGATCTGACAGGATCTGTAAGTTCCATAAAAACAGAACAGCTCCTTCAGTTGCCTACCCAGCGTGTTGACCAGGCTATTCAGGGCAGGGCAACCGGTGTATTTATCCTTAATACCGACGGTTCTCCGGGTGGAAATACACTCATCCGTATCAGGGGTAGTAACTCAATTAACGGAGGAAACGATCCTTTGATCATTGTCGATGGTTTACAGGGAGCTAATATCAATCAGCTGAACCCCAATGATATTGAGTCAATGGAGATTCTTAAGGATGCTTCAGCAACCGCAATTTATGGTTCGAGAGGCGCCAACGGAGTTATTCTCATTACCACCAAACTAGGTAAGACAGGGAAACCTGTAATTGAAGCAGGATACAGTGTGGGTTTTCAGACACTGGCTCATAAGCTTGATGTTATGGATGCTGGGTCATTCGCAGAATACAATAACTGGTACCACAGTTTTGACACTCAGAACGGACAGACTCCAAAATATTATTTCACCCAGGCAGATATTGATTATTACAAGAAGAACGGAGGAACAGACTGGCAGGATGAAATATATGAAACGGGCGTGATGCAGACCACAAACCTTGCAATTAGCGGGGCAACCGACAAACTTAAATATATGATATCAACAGGTTATCTCGATCATCAGGGTATTCTGATAAACTCAGGCTATAACCGTTTGTCATTAAGGGCAAACCTTGCTGCTGATATCACTGATTGGGTTGATTTTGGACTGAATTATTCATATACTAGCGAGAAATACAAATCACCTCCTTTCAATGCAAACTTATTCACCACAGTGAATAATGCACCGAGGTGGGCTCCCACAGAACCGGTTTATGATGCCAATGGAAACTATGCACGTCACAGACCAGGTTATGGCGCATATGACACATGGAATCCGGTTGCAACAGCACTGGAAACATTGATCGAGAATCCAACTTACCAGAATAACGTTAACATGTTCCTTAATTTTAAGATTGCAAAGGGACTCACGTTGAAGATAATGGGTGGTGGAACTTTTGCCAATGAATATAATAATAAGTATGAGAACACTAAGACCCGTAACGGTTATGCAATGAACGGGGTAGGAAGCGTAAATAACACTTTCAGTAATATGTATCAGAATACAAACATTCTGACATATGATAAAACAGTTGGTATACACCACATTACAGTTACCGGAGTTGCAGAGGAGATATTCAGCTCCTGGTTCGGTAATTCCATGAGCGGACAGGATTTCCTTGTTGACCAGCTGGGAACTGACAATATGGATGGAGCCAAATCAGTATCAGTTGATTCCTGGAGGGGAGAGAGAGCACTGATATCATTTATGGGACGAATCAATTATGGCCTGATGGACAAATACCTTCTTACATTAAGCTACAGGGCTGACGGTTCATCAGTATTCGGTGAAAATAATAAATGGGGTTACTTCCCCTCAGGATCACTGGCATGGAGAATCTCACAGGAAGGCTTTCTCCAGGATTCGGAGGTTATAACTGACCTTAAACTCAGGGTAAGTTATGGTGTTACAGGAAACCAGGGTATCAGCCCTTATGGTTCCCTGGCGAGACTGGGTTCAGGTAACTGGTACAGGTATCCATACAGGAACGGGCAAAACCTTAATATCGGGTTCGGAATTGCGGGTATTGCTAACCCTGATCTGAGATGGGAATCCACTGCCCAGGCGAACATAGGAGTTGACGTCTCATTATTCAATGGAAGACTAACCTCTACTATTGATGTTTACCGTAAAGTTACAGACGATCTTCTTATGCCAAGGCAGTTGCCTGATTATGTAGGTGTTTCAAGTGTTATTGATAATATTGGTTCTATCGAGAACAAAGGACTTGAAATTATGGTTGGAGGTGACCCAATTGTCGGGAATTTCAGATGGAACACATCATTGAATTTCACAATGAACCGTAATGAAGTGCTTGACCTGGGACCTGGTGTTAAGAAGATAGGTTATACACCAACATCGGGTGGTTACTCTCTTGGTTCTTCCTATATGTTTCTTGAGGTTGGACAACCTTTTGGTCAGATGAAGGGATTTAAATTCCTCGGTTTATGGGGTGCAAATGAGGATGCTGAAGCAAGAAAATACGGTCAGTTGCCAGGTTGGCCTAAATATGCTGACCTTACAGGACCCAATGGTGTTCCCGACGGAGTAGTAAATGAACTTGATAAAACTACAATCGGATACGGTTACCCTGATTTTACAATTGGATGGACAAACATGTTTTCATATAAGAATTTTGATCTCTCCTTCCTTGTAACCGGTGCATATGGTGCTGACCTCTTCAATACCATAAGGATACGAAGAGAAACTTATGAAGGGAACGATCCGAAACTCTGGAACTATTGGACACCTCAGAATCAGGATACAGATGTTCCTGCCAGGTATGACGGAGCATGGGTTCAGTCTCAGAATCTTGTGAATAAATATCTCTTCGGAAACAGCGAGGGCGCATCATCAAGATGGGTTGAAAATGCGACTTTCACGAGACTTAAGACTATTACTCTTGCTTATAATATCCCGCAGACAGCACTACAGAAGATCGGATTTTCGAAAGGAAGGTTGTACTTTACGGGCACTAACCTGATAACAATAACAGATTATTCAGGATACGACCCCGAAATAGCTCAGTTCCCGAATAATGATGCGACAATCGGTGTTGATCAGAGTGTATATCCGACATCCAGAATGTACACTTTTGGCATTGACTTTACTTTCTAACAACATTAAAATTATAATCATGAAAAACAGAATATCAAAAATAAAAAGTCTGGTAATGTTGTCAGGATTACTACTCCTCTTCCTTGCCGGATGTGATAAACTTAATGAGAGCCCTACAGATTTTGTAGGTCCTGATAACTTTTTTAAGACCCCGGCACAGGTTGAATCTGCTTTTGTAAGTGCAATGCAAAGACAATGGGGCGGATGGCAGTTTTACGACTGGATGGGTTATCCGGAATGGCCCGCCCAGGATGATCAGTTATACGGAGGCGATCTTGCGATTGGAGATAATGATGCAGCAGGAAGCTGGCAAAAGCACTATCAGGCTATTGCCGATGTTAATCCTGCCATTAAAGCTCTGGTTGAAGATCAGTTAGGGCCAGGAACTCCCCAGGAAACAAAAGACCAACTGATGGCCGAGGCAAAATTCCTCAGGGCATTTAATTATTTCTGGCTTGTAAGGCTTTATGGTGAGATCCCTCTGATCCTTGAAGATACAGATGTCATAAAAGGAGAGATAGTAAGATCACCAATAGCTGATGTTTATAATCAGATTGTTGCAGATATGCTTTTTGCTGTGGCACATCTTCCTGAAGTCTGGGATGCCGGCAATAATGCACGTCCAACAGCTGATGTGGCAAGGGGAATTCTCTCAAAAGTGTATATAACCATGGCCACAGCTCCTTTGAATGCAACAGCCAACTATGCCAAGGCCAGGGATATGGCAAAGCAGGTAATGGATGGCGGTAGATACAGCCTTGTTCCTGCTGTTGAGGATGTATTTAATATGGATTATGAGTTCGGCCCTGAGTTCATGTGGGCATGGCATAATTCAGAGGAAGAATATGTGATTGAGCCGCAGATATGGCTGCCAGGTGAAATGGCCGGAGGCTGGGGTGACGTAACAGCTGAAAAAATATGGGGAGAGGCCTTCCCTGAAGAACCCCGCAAGCATGCATACCTGCTTCTTGAGGACCACTGGTTCGGAACAGGAACAACATATCTTGACTGGTGGAAATCAGCTCCGTATATCAGAAAATACCTGTATGATACTCCTGAAAACATGGAGAAGAACGTCTCATACCAGGCTCAGCCAATCCTGAGATATGCTGATGTTTTGTTATTGTTTGCAGAAGCTGAGAATATGGTCAACGGACCAACACAGGCAGCATGCGATGCAGTGAACCAGATAGTAAACAGGGCCACGGGAGGAGTCCCGAATCCGGCCGACCCATTGTTCACCACAGCAATGTCGAAAGGGGCTTTTGATGATGCTGTGATCAATCAACGAAGCCTGGAACTCTGTTTTGAATATGACCGCTGGTTCGACATCTGCCGGAAAAGGATACTGGACAAAGTTACCGATCCGGATTATATGCCAAACTATTCGGTGGATGATTACCTGATGCCAATTCCGCAGAAAGACCTGCGACTGAATAAGAGTTTAACACAGAATCCTGGATATACAAGACCATAGGGGGTTAGTTTAGGTTAGTGGGAAATTGCCACCTGAATTAAAGTAGGGTGGCAATTTTTTTACTATATTTTCATTGGTTTTTTATTAAGAAGTACTTAAAGTGCGCTAAAGTTAATTTATTGATAAATGAGTATCATCTTTTAATTATAATTTGTTTCAAGTAATTAAATGTCAATTAATTATTCACACGAACTCACCCCAACCCCTCTCTGCTTTGCAGAGAGGGGCAAATCATTGAACTCCCCCTTCTTTTGGCCACAAGAGAAGGGGGAAGGGGGGATGAGTGCATGTAAAAGGAGGTAATTTTTAAGTGTTTTATTATTCATCCCGGGGAGTCATTGAATGAAAAAGTCAAAATTCCTTAAAATTGAATTTATTATTCTGGCTGTTGCCATCCTTGCATTTTCCTGCAGGCAAAGTGACAGGACCGGTGAAAGTGATTCTGATACTTTGTTCAGGAGTATTCCACCTGATGAAAGCGGGATAAAATTCAAAAATCAGCTCCAGGAAACTGACAGTGCAAACTCCATTTTTTATGAGTATTATTATAATGGCGCCGGACTTGCAATCGGGGACCTGAACAATGATGGTCTTAGCGATATTGTGTTTGGAGCTAACATGACAAAGTGCAGAATTTATCTGAACAAAGGTGATTTTGTCTTTAATGACATCACTGAGGAAAGCGGAATTAATACAACGGGTAAATGGATAACCGGAGTAAGCCTGGTAGATATCAACCAGGATGGAGGGCTCGATATTTATCTTTGTGCTGCAGGCAATATCAACTATGATTATCATAATCTTCTCTTCATAAACAATGGTAAAGGCGAAAATCTTTCATTCACAGAATCTGCATCATTGGTTGGCCTGGATGATGACGGATATACAACACAGGCTGAGTTTTTTGACTACGATCTTGACGGGGACCTTGATGTATATCTGGTCACCGCCGCAATGACAATACCCAATAAAAATGCAATAAGACAGCGCAAAAATGATGGTTCCATGATCAATACCGACAGGCTGTACAGGAATGATGGTATTGATCCTGCTACCGGACTTCCGGTTTTTCGGAATGTTTCAAAAGAGGCTGGCATAACATGGGATGGTTTCGGTCTGGGGGCCGCTGTATGCGACATAAACAGGGATGGCTGGCCGGATATATATGTAGGCAACGATTATATATCAAATGATCTTCTTTATGTGAACCAGGGTGATGGTACATTCAGGGAAATGGTTAAGGATTATATGAAGCATACCAGCAACAGCACCATGGGAGTTGACATAGCTGATTTCAATAATGACGGCTTAATTGATGTTCTTACCCTCGACATGCAACCTGAAGATTATTTCAGAAAAAGGATAATGTCAGGTAACATGCGTACTTATACAAGGTATATGAATGAACTTAAAGCCGGTTATTCTCCCCAGTATGTCCGTAATATGCTTCAGCTTAATCTGGGATATATTGAGGGTCAGTACAGGTTCAGTGAAATAGGGCAGATGGCAGGCATATTTGAAACAGACTGGAGCTGGGCCCCGCTCTTTGCCGATTTTGACAATGATGGCTTCAAAGATCTTTTTATCGGTAACGGAATTGGTCATGATATGACAAATATGGATTTCTCCTCCCTGTGGATGACCACGATAAAGAAAAATCCAAAAATGGAATTCAGCGTGCTTTATAAGATCCTGAAAAAAGATCTTGACAAGAGAGGAAACGTAAAAAAGCCAAATGTGATTTTTCGTAATTCCGGAGGTCTTATCTTTGAAAATAAAACTGCTGAATGGGGTCTGAACCAGCCTCTATATTCAACAGGTTCTGCATTCTCCGATCTCGATAATGACGGAGATCTTGACCTTGTATTAAACAATATAAATGATTTTGCTTCTGTATATGAGAACCGTATTATCATAAAAGATTCCGTTAATCATGGGAGCCAATATCTTATGGTTCATTTGTCGGGAGATAAACTGAACAGAGGCGGCATAGGGGCAAAGATCAGTATATACTATGGTAAGAACCAGCAGTATTATGAACATTTCCCGGTAAGAGGTTTCCAGTCAATGGTTGATCCCAGGATTCATTTCGGACTTGGAGAGTTAAATCTGATCGATTCCCTGTACATCAGGTGGCCGGATGGAAAGGAACAAAAACTAATCAATCTTCCTGTTAATCAGGTACTGGAATTACATTATTCCAATTCCTCTGTTCCGAATGTGACAAAAGTCACAGAATCAGATAACAACAGATCATTTGAATCTGTCAGGAGTGGCCTGAATACAGATTATTTTCATAAAGAAAAGATATTTGTTGATTTCGAGTTTCAGCCTCTGGTGCCACACATGTATTCACAGGAGGGCCCTGGAATTGCAGTTGGTGATGTTAACTCGGATGGGATGGATGATTTTTATATCGGTGGTTCCACCGGATACTCCGGAAAGGTCTTCGTTCATCAGGAAACAGGCAGGTTTTCTTCATACTCATTACCGGGAGATAATAACTATGAGGATATGGGTGCCCTCTTCTTCGATGCTGATGGAGACGGGGATCAGGATCTTTATGTTGTGAGCGGAGGAACTGGCTTACCTCCCGGAAATCAATATTATTCCGACAGATTGTATATTAACAGTGGAGGAGGCCGGTTTATACACGACAGTAAAGCATTACCTGATATGCGTGTCTGTGGTTCACATGTTACAGCATCAGATTTTGATAAGGACGGGGATCCCGATTTATTTGTCTGCGGAAGGATTGACCTGGAAAAATACCCTTTCCCTCCAAGAAGCTTTCTGCTCAGGAATGACAGCAAGGGTAGTGCTGTCAGATTTACGGATATCACTTCATTGGTAAACCAGGACCTGGAAAGACCGGGACTTTTAGCCTCATCAATCTGGACCGATTTCAATAATGACAGCTGGCCCGACCTTATACTTGCAGGGGAATGGATGCCTCTTACTTTCTTTAAAAATGATAATGGAAAACTGGTCAATGTCACCGCATCAACAGGGCTTGCTGATTATACAGGATGGTGGAACAGCATTACCGGGGCGGATTTCGACAAGGATGGTGATATTGATTATATAGCCGGGAACCTTGGATTAAACACACAATATAAGGTTTCTCAGTCTCAACCAATGAGAATTACTGCAAAAGACTTTGACAGGAACGGGTCAACCGATCCGGTTTGCAGCTATTATGTTCAGGGGAAAAGTTATCCCATCTACCAGAGAAACCAGTTGCTTGTGCAGATTCCGTCACTGAAGAACAGGTATAAGACATATGAGGATTATGCCAGGGCTTCAATGGATGATATTTTCCCTGAGGAATCACGAAAGGGGGCTTATGTGAGAGATGCAAAATTCTTTGAATCAGCATATATCGAGAATCTTGGCAATGGCATCTTCAAAATACATTCATTGCCCCATGAAGCACAGACTGCTCCTTTATTCGGGTTATTAGCCGGTGACTATAATTCTGACGGGAACATGGATATTGTTGTTGCAGGTAATTCTTACACTACTTCTATCTCAGATGGTCAGTATGATGCATCCATCGGATTGTACCTGGAAGGAAACGGTAAGGGTGATTTCCGTCCTGTACCAGGCAGGGAGAGCTGCTTATTTGTTGATGGCGATTCAAAAGCAATGGCAGAGCTTATAATGAATGATGGCAGTTCTGTCATTCTGGTTTCAAGGAATAGTGACAGCCTTAAGGTTATCAGGTCATTGAAATCATCAACAAAGCGGGTCAGACTTAGAAATGATGAGGTCAGTGCAGAATTTATTTATGTAAACGGAGAGAAAGAATACAGGGAGTTCTACTATGGCAGTGGTTACCTGTCGCAGTCATCAAGAGTCTGCAAGGTGCCGGCAGGAGTTGTAACTGTCAGATTAAAAAGTTATAAGGGGGAGACCAGGACCCTGAAATATTGAAAAGAAATTCAAAAAAATATCTATGAGAAAGTTATTGTTTTTTACGCTTCTGTTATCAGCATGTACAACAGTTACACGCGATAAAAGTTACAGCCTTCCGGGCAGGAATTATTATGAAGAATTATCAAATCCGGTTCAGACTTCATCTGAGGAATGGGCCGGGGTAACCTCAGACCTTAATGTAAGTTTTGCTGATGATAATCTACGGTACCCTAAGGAAAAGGTCCCGCTCGTTTCAGATTATGAATGGGCAACTAGCGCCTGGAAAGGAGAGAAGGTTCATACACAAATTCTGATATGGACCAAAAAAGATATTCCCGCACTTACTGTAAAACTGAGCGACCTTGCTGATGAGAAAGGAAATAAGATCAGCCGCAGTAACACAAATGCCGGATTCGTGAGGTATGTAATGACAGATGAATTCGGAGAAGGATGTGACAAAAGAACCCCGCAGAAATATGATTCTTCACTTGTGGCAGATCCGATTGATATCATTGACAGCATTTATGTTAAATCAAATACTGTCCAGCCGGTATGGGTAACTGTTAAGGTCCCGTCGGATATCCCATCCGGAAATTATAAAGGTACTGTTACGGTCAGCGCAGGGGAAGAATATGTTCTGCAGATCTCTGTCGATGTGTCCGGACATGTTCTTCCTCCACCTTCAGAATGGAAATACGATCTTGACCTATGGCAGAATCCCGATCCGATTGCCAAGGTGCATGGTGTCGAACTCTGGAGTGATGAGCATTACAGGCTTATGAGGCCATATTATGAAATGCTTGCAGGGGCAGGACAGAAAAGTATTACTGCATTTATTATCGATCAGCCATGGGGGCCCGACCATGTTTATCACAGGGACCCCACTTTTGTTAAATGGTCAAGGAAAAAAGACGGAAGCTGGGCATACGATTATACTGTATTCGATAAATATATTGAGTTTGTAATGAGCTGTGGCATAAATCAGAGGATAAACTGCTATTCGATGATTACCTGGGATCTGAAATTCATTTACTATGATGAAGGGAAAGGAGATACAGTTTCTGTATATGCCAAACCCGGAACACAGGCTTATAATGACTTATGGGAACCAATGATCAGCGACTTTACAAGGCATCTTAAATCAAAAGGATGGTTCGGGAAAACAACAATAGCAATGGATGAGAGGGATATGGAAGGAATGAAAGCAGTAATGGCCCTTCTTAAAAGGATTGACCCAGGATGGAAAACGGCCCTCGCCGGCAATTATCACCGTGAGATAGCATTGGATATTTATGATTATTGCATAATTATTCGTGGAAAATTTGATGACGATATACTTGCACAGAGAAAAGCTGCCGGAATGCCGACAACCTATTATACTGCCTGCGGTGAAAAGTATCCAAACATGTTTTCTTTCTCACCGCCTGCCGAAAGCACCTGGATAAGCTGGTATGCTGCAGCAAATGGATTTACAGGTTATTTGCGATGGGCCTATAACAACTGGACAGCAGATGTATTGCATGATACCAGGTATAAGACATGGCCAGGGGGTGATTGCTATCAGATCTACCCTGGCCCACGTTCCTCAATACGGTTTGAAAAACTTATTGAAGGGATACAGGATTTTGAAAAAATCAGGATTCTGAAAGAGCAATATTCCGGTGAGGGAAATATGGAGAAACTGAATCAGATAGACCAGATACTTTCAATTTTTAACAAAGAAAATCTTGAGAATATACCAGCCGATGATATGGTTAAAAAGGGCAAGGTGTTTCTCAACAATAACTAGCCTGATCATTTTTTGAAATCATCATACAAATACAAACAGAGTTATGACGACACTGACTAATCAAAGCTACCATCTTATGAATGAGGGAAGAAGTATAAAACATTTTCCTGGTGTTTTTCTGATGCTGTTCTCTGTCCTTTTTCTGGTTGAAACTAATGCCCAGATACCTGTTATATCAGATGATATTAAAGTATGGGCAGTACCAGGCGAACAAAAGGTTCGTCCTTCAGATAAACCTGAGACCACAAACCTTGTATGGTCAGCAGATACAAAGACGATAAAGGTTTCCGGAGCAGGTAATGAGCATGTTCCTTTCCAGGTTGTTATAAGCGCCCCGGTACCTCCCGGCTGGAGACCAAAAGCACCTGATGGGTTTTTTGTTAAAGCCTCTGATCTGAAATCAGCCGGAGGTAAAATAATTCCACAGAAACATGTAAGTCTTTTTCTTGAACATTATATTCAGATCTATGCAGCTTCAAGTCCTGTTGGAGCCACCGGTTACTGGCCCGATGCTCTCGCTCCGCTGAAAGAACCTTTCAGTATGCAGGCTCAGTATCATGTGGTAGGTAACCGACCTGTATGGGTTGATGTATTTATTCCTGCCGATACACCTAAGGGGACATACAAAGGAACTGTTACCGTTACAAGATTTGATAAGGTTCTTGAAACATTTGGTGTTGAGGTAGAGGTATATGGCTTCTCCCTTCCTGAGGAGACTCACCTGATAACTTATGTTAATATTTCTAAGGGAGAAATAGCACAATTCCATAATAAGCCGGTTAACTCTCCGGAGATTGAACAGCTGTCTATGAAATACTTTGATTTTCTATCACAGCACAGGATGGAAACATGGTTCAATGATCCCCTGGTCCCGGAACTGATGATAAATAGTGAGAATGTTGAAGTAAAATTCAATGATGAACGCTATGCTTATTTTTTAAATAAAATGAAGCTCAAAAGGGTGATACTGGAAACAGTTCCTCACAATCTTGCAAGGAGTATTAAAGCAGAGCCGTTTTCTCCGGTCTATAATAAGATGGTAAAATCATATCTGACAGCGGTTGACGCATATTTCAGAAAAAACGGATGGAATGGCAGGCTCGTATTCAACAGTCCTATTGATGAGCCCAATACAAAAAAGGATTATGAAGAAACACGTAAGTATGCGGAACTTGTTCATGAAGCAGTACCAGGAGTACATTTTCTGGCAACAGAGTCACCGATAACCGATAATCCGGAATGGGGAACTTTACGCGGATATGTAAATGATTTTTGTGTACATGGAAATTCATTGAATGATCCGGAAGTAAAAAAGGCATTGAAAGAAGAACAGGCAAAGGGAGGGGAAGCAACATGGTATATTTCATGTGACCAGGTATATCCACAGCCAAACTATTTTATTGATGCCCCGGTTCTTGATCCTGTTATGGTCCCCTGGATTACAGCCAGATATATGATGAACGGAATTTTGTACTGGGCTGCCAATTTCTGGAATCAGACGCCCGATCCATGGCTTGACCCCGTAACATTTATTTCCGGTTTTGAATGCAGCGGAGGCTATGTACTTAATGGTGAAGGTTCTCTGATTTATCCTGGTATCCATACAAAAAGATACACTGGTCAGCCTGATGTGGAGGGAGCAGTATCTTCCATCCGTTTTGAAATGCTCAGGGAAGGAATTGAAGACTATGAATACCTGTGGATGCTTAAAGACAAAGGTGCAGGCGATTTTGCCGAAGAACAAATCAATAATATGGTAATAGATGTCAGCACATTTTCGCGCAACCTTAAAGAGCTGTACCTGGCACGTAAGGCTATGGCTGCAAAACTGGAAGAATTATCAAAGTAACCCCCAAACCCCACAAGGGGGGCTTTAAAATCACTGATTTTCAGTAAGTGCCGCTTTAGCGGCATTCAGGGGTGGATTTAAATTGGCTTGTGAAGCAACTAATAATAATACAATGAAGAGAACAATCTTTAAGTTTCTGATGATTTGTGTTATCGTATCACCCGCAGGAGGTGGTTACATGGTAAACCAGAGTGCCCCGGTGGGGACCTACCCTGCAGGTGCAAGTCCTTATGGCTGCATGGATATGACAGGCAATGCCTATGAATGGTGTGCTGACTGGGCAAAATCCTATCCCGGAAGTGCAGGAGTTGGGCCCGGAGAATCCGATATTATCGGATTCAGGATGGCCAGGTAACAATAAGAGATTCATGAGCGAATGATTATCCCGGAAATGTTTACTCTTTCAATGAGATTGTATAATTAAATATAAAAATGATGTATAGTTTAATCACAAAGTTGGCGGGAGTGACAGGGATGATGTTAATTATCCTCTGTCAATCAGTCCCAATTATAGGGCAGATAAAGTTTGAAGATGTTACAGAAAAGGCCGGTCTGATCGAACCACTTAAGGGAATGATGGGTCATTGTGCCGCTTGGAGCGATGTAAATGGCGACGATTACCCTGATCTGTTTGTCGGCACATTCACACATAAACATGACAGTACATACAATGTGCGGGGTCATGAAGGAGGACCTGAACCCGATAAACTTTTCATCAACAATGGTGACGGCACTTTTCATGAAGTAATGGAAAGTCCGGTAAGAGTCAAAGGAAAGAGTTCAGGTGCAGCTTTTGCTGATTTCGACAATGACGGAGATCTTGATCTTGTGGCATCACACCAGTCACATGAATGGGGACATGCGGGTGAGCCCGAGGAAAACTATAAAAAATCCAATGACATCCTTGCCGGCCATCCGAACAATTTTCTGTTTGAAAATGACGGTAAAGGTAATCTGAAGGATGTTACCCGGACATCCGGACTGGATTTAGGCTGGCCTTTTCTGGGCAGGAATACATTTGTGTTTGATTATGACGGTGATGGATTACTTGATATCTTCATGCAGGAGGACTGGGTTTTGGGAAAAATCTCAGCAGGGAATTCACGGCTGATGAAAAATATGGGGAATATGAGTTTTAAGGATATGACAAAAGAAGCAGGGTTTCCTCATGGTTTCAGGCAAGGCTTATATGGACTCGGCGGTTTTGTTGGAGATATCAATGGAGACAACTGGCCGGAAGTTTTCTTTGCCCACAGCTGTCGCATGTTCATCAATAATAAAAACGGGACCTTTCATGAGAAAGAATACAATATGATTGACAGGAAATTCACTATGCCGGCAACAGTGAATCCGCACTGGACATGCAGTGCTGATATTGGTGATCTGGACAATGACGGAGATATGGACATGGCTATGGGTGACCATTTCAGCTGGGATACCACCTTTCACAGGATGTATGTGTACCTGAACGAAGGCAATGATCAAAACGGTGATCCCATATTGCGCGATATAACAGTTGAGGCCGGTATTCCCAACCCCGACCAGAAAACATTTCACCTTCAGATTCAGGATATGGATAATGATGGCCGTATGGATATCATTACAAGCCGGTGCAACAGCATTGTTTACAGGAATAAAGGCCTGAAAAACGGGATACCCCAATTCGAAAAACCTGTTGATACAGGTATAAAGGGAGGAATAGGATATTGGGCAGGAGGAGCGCTGTGTGATTATGACCGTGACGGCAGGTTGGATTTCATGGGACCGGAATGGGAACAGGCCTTTCCATCTGTGTTGCTTCGAAATGTCACACAGGGAGCGGACAATTATATAGATATCAAACCTGAACTGGAAAACATTGAAAACCGGAATGGTATAGGAGCAAAAGTTGAAATATTCAAAGCCGGGATGATGGGTAAGAAGAAAGGGCTGCTTGGCACAAGCATAATATCCGTATCGAACGGCTATAGTTGTGCTTATGAGGCTCTTGCGCATTTCGGATTGCCTGGCGATGAAAAGATTGATTTAATTCTAACCATGCCCTGCGATGGACCGGTTTATAAGGCGAAAAAAATTAAACGCAACCAATTATTTATACTGAAACAATAATTCTTAGCTTCTTAGTTGCATGAATAGCATTTAACAAGACTTTATTATATGTCAGTATCAATCATCAAAATCAAAAAAGCAGTAATATTTTACCTGCTGTTTGCCTTTCCGGCCAGTATTATAGCTGCTCCCAAAGTATTTAATATACTGGATTACAAGGCAAAAGGTGACGGAGTCACTCTCAACACAAAATCAATCCAGTCGGCAATAGATGCTTGTTCAAAATCAGGCGGAGGAACAGTATTGTTTCCTGCTGGCAGATTTGTTTCAGGGACTATCTATCTGAAAAGCCATGTTACATTATTTCTTGAGGCTGGCGCTGTCCTTGAGGGAAGTAAAAACCTGAAAGACTATCCTGTGACAATTTCAAAAGTCAGGTCATATACAGATAACTATACCAATAAGAGCCTTATTTATGCGGAGGACCAGCAAAATATTTCAATAAGCGGAAACGGAGTTATTGATGGGAATGGCGACTGGTTCAAAGTCGAAAATATGGAAAACAGTGATGAACTGAGAAAAAGGGATGACTTTGCATTTTATAAATACCGGCCTTACATGATACGCATCATTAATTGCAAAAATATTCTTGTCAGGAACATTACCATTCTTAATTCGCCCATGTGGGTTCAGCATTACCTTCTCTGCGAGGATATCAATATTGATGGTATTAAGGTTAACAGCAGGGTAAATCATAATAATGACGGGATAGATATTGACGGCTGCCAGAGGGTGCGGATCTCAGATTGTGATATAATCAGCGGCGATGATGCTATTGTTCTGAAAAGCACCCTTAATGTTCCATGCAGGGATATTGTCATAACCAATTGCACCCTGAGTTCTCATTGCAATGCTTTCAAGCTGGGCACTGAGACAAACGGAGGATTTCAGAATGTTGTTTTCAGTAATTGCACTATTTATGATACCGGACTTGCCGGCATAACCCTGCAGATAGTGGATGGTGGCACTATGGAGAGAGTTTCCGTTTCAAATGTCACTATGACCAATGTGGCAACTGCAGTATTTATCCGACTTGGCAACCGTGCCCGCCCTTATAATGATACCCTTCCCAAACCCGGTATGGGCAGACTCTCTGATATAATAATAGATAATATTATCGGAAAAAATATCGGTAAAACAGGATGTTCAATTGTGGGAATACCCGGTTATAAAACTGATCAGATAACACTTAGTAACATTAACCTGACATTTGAAGGAGGAGGAACTGAGGAAAATGCAGAAAGTGAAGTCCCCGAACTTCCTTCTGATTATCCGGAACATGGAATGCACGGAATCCTTCCTGCATACGGCTTTTATTGCAGGCATGTAAAAAACCTGAACTTCAATAATGTCCGCCTTGGATTTGAAAATGAGGATTTCAGACCGGCTCTTGTTTTCGATGATGCAGAAAATATTCAGCTTACAGGTATAAAGGCAAATGTAAATGTCAGTGCACCGGTAATGCAGTTCATCAGTGTAAAAAATGCCATCATACAGTCCTGCATTGCAAATGAGGGTACTGATACTTTTCTTCAGCTCAAAGGACGTGAAAACCTTCATATTACCATGACAGGAAATGACCTGAGCTATTCAAAAACTCCGGTTAAGGGCGATAACAGCTCATCAGTTTTTCTTGATGCAAACAGGATGCCACCACTTTACGGACGACCGGACGGCCGCTTTGTGAATTGCGGTATGCAGTATACCGATGACAGGGATATCAGAATTCAAACACCCGCCGCTGTTAAAGCAAAGAGAAAAGAAATCATCAGGGCAATTTGGGGAACGGATATCTTGCCTGAACGTGCCGATGTGATTGTTACACCAGGTATAAAAAGCCCGCTGGGCCCAAATCCGTCTTTGTCCAGAGTCGACAGGTATGAAATTCATGTAAATGCTCCTGTTGCTGACAGAGATAACCCCTTGAAAGATCTGGCATATTTTTTTATACCGGTAAAACGAAATAACAGGCTTGTTATTCTTAATCCCGGACATACCTGCAAATTAGGCAGGCAGCCTGATAATGATTATCGGATAGAGGAGACTATTGCAGGTCTGCTTCAGTCAGGATTTGATGTACTCGCAGTATTTATGCCTCATGTTTCGGAAACAGAATGTAATCTTGATCACTGCAGCGTAATGAATACTGATACCGGACCAGGTGAGCATCCTGCAACATCAGGATTGAGGTTCTTTCTTGAGCCTGAAATTGTAAGTATCAATTATCTGTTGATGAAAAATAAGTATAAGGATGTCAGTATGGTCGGACTTTCAGGAGGTGGATGGACAACAAACCTTCTTGCATCGATAGATGTGAGAATAAAATACAGCTTTTCCGTGGCCGGCTCAATGCCGTTATATTACAGATCGGGAGGTTCAATGGGTGATGTTGAGCAGTATTTGCCTGAATTATACAGAGATATTGCCGGATATCCTGAGCTATATGTCATGGGTGCTTATGGAAAAGGTCGTAAACAGGTTCAGATCCTGAACAGGAATGATGATTGCTGTTTTGGTCAGAAACAACATGATCCTGAACGAAGCTATGACTCGGACCTGAGAACTTTTGAGGCCAGTGTGAAGAATAGACTTGGAGCGCTTGGGGCCAATGACCAGTATTACCTGGTAATTGATGAAAAAGCACCATGTCACCAGATTTCTGATAATGCTCTTACAGGTATTATTCTGAAAGAACTTAGCGGGAAATAGAATAAACGGAACAGAAAACTTAATTTTAATCCTATTGATATGAGAATAAAAAAAATTATCGCTTCAAGCTTAATCTTTCTTACACTTGATTAATTCCTAAATGTATTTATTACGCTTTTTACTCCTGACCCAGTCGACCTCTCCCCAAACCCCTCCCCCGAGGTGGGAGGGGCTTAATTCCAGGATGGATGTGGCTCTGGAAGTCATCCCCCTCTCACATCGGGAGAGGGGGACCAAGGGGGTGAGGCCGTAGTCCATGAATAATACAGGTTACACTTGTTTTTACTTCAGCGAAATATGCCACGGCTCAGAATTTATGGGACCGATCAATGATTCTTGAAACAGCCAGGGGAGAAATAGATAATACCGCTTTACTGATTAATCTTCTTGAGTCGACTCAGGAAGAGATAATTGATAAGTCTCCGTTTAAAGAGATGGAGGATATCAGAAGATTTGGCCCTGACCTGACAGATCAGCTCAGACTTAAGCTTAAAATTATGAATGAACACTGGCTCAATTATAACAGGATTTTTACAGTGCCTAATCTTTAAAGAATAACTGGCAGGATTCCAACCTTTTTTTGTAACTTGCTTAAATCATTAACCATATAAAACAATAGAAAATGGGAAATAATAATATTACACGAAGGAAATTTGTTAAAGGACTGGCAGGGAGTGCTGCAGGAATTGCAGTATTCGGAGGCAGTCCGGGTATGTCAGCTCTAAGTTATTCGCGGATTATCGGAGCGAATGAAAGGCTTAATATCGGTGTAATTGGTTGTGGTGGTATGGCAGGGAGTCACATGGAGGCTCTGCTGGCTATGAAGCAAACAGATAATATTGAGATTACTGCCGTATGCGATATATATACAACGAGGCTTGAAAAGGCTAAAGAGCTGACAAAAGCCAAGGGATTTAAGAGTTATCAGGAAATTCTGCAGAATAAGGATATTGATTATGTGCTGATCGCCACCCCGGAACACTGGCATTACCAGATGACACTTGATGCAATTTCAGCAGGTAAACACATTTATGTTGAAAAGCCAATGACTCATACCATTGAGCAGGCCAAAGACATATGTCAGAGAGTTGGAGCAACAAAACTGAAATTGCAGGTTGGCGTTCAGGGGATGTCGGATGATTCATATGAAACCGCACACAAAATGATTCAGGAAGGGGCTCTTGGGAAAGTTGTAATGGCACATATTGATTACTCCAGGAATTATCCTGATGATTTCTGGGCATACCCGATAGATGCTGATGCCAGACCAGGAGTAAATCTCGACTGGGAAGCATGGCTGGGGCCAGCTCCAAAACGCCCCTGGGACCCCAGAAGATATTTTCAGTGGAGAAGATACTGGGATTATTCAGGAGGAATTGCTACAGATCTGTTTATTCACAGGGTGACAAGAATTATTAAATCCCTGGCTTTACAATTCCCTGATTATGTGGTGGCTACCGGAGGAACATGGAATTTTGTAAACAGTGTAGCCGAAATTCCCGATACATTTAATATGATGCTGGACTATCCTGAAAAAACAACTGTAATGGTTGTTTCATCACTGGCAAATGATATGCCGATAAGGCATGTGATAAGAGGGCATAGGGCAACACTGGAATTTACAAAAGAAGGCTTTACAATAACTCCTCAGGAGCAATCAGAACTGGCCAAAATAAGTGGTACAGGTGAAACGGTAAAAGGGACGAATCTCTATACACATAAAAAGACCGGAGCAGAAGATGTTACACTCCATCACAGAAATCTGCAGGCTGCAATACGGACCAACGAAACGCTTAAATGCGACCAAAACCTTGGTTTGTATGGTGTGGTGGCATGTATGATGGGGGTTGAATCATTCCGTAACCGGAAATACCTGAAATGGGACCATCAGAACACAAAGGTTCTTGAGACCTGATTATGTAGTCCACTCCGATAACCCATAAAATGAAATTGCCACCAAGGCACCAGGACACCAGGAATATTCAAAAACATATCTTTCATTACTTTTTCTTGGTGTAACTTTGTGTCTTGGCGACTTGGTGGTTTAAACAATACTTTTCAGAGCAGACTCATTATTCAGAGTTTTTGTAAGAATTCTGCCAGTTTAAGCAGATCTTCTTCTGAATCGAACTTTACATAATTGGTTTTGAGATATGACTTGATAGTTTTTTTACTTTCAGGATATAATGACATTAGATTATTTTTATTAAACAGCTGAAAATCATTCTCTGTTTTTATAATATAGTAACGGATAGTCTTTTTGAATACCATATCCTTATCGGCTGTCAGCTTATAAAAATTACCATTGGAAGGCAATGAACCATATGAGTTTGTTGCACCTCCTGAGCTTGCTACTCCGTATGGATCCTTTTTTTGGATCTCTTTGAGTTCAATGAACTGTTTCCGGCCAACTCCGGGTCTGCCAGTATTTATCAACTCAATATAACCATTATCATAGTAAAATGTATCCTGTGCAATAACTACCATTTTGATATCTTTCCTGTTGGCAATTGACAGGGTGTCATTTCTCTGAATGAACTCTATCTCTCCCGCCAGGAAATTATAATTAAGTTTTCTGTCAGAATGGACCCCATTTCTGAACATTACCCTGCCGGGTATAAACTCGGAATAGAGATATCTTTCAGAAACTGCAAAATAATCATACAATTTTGTTCCTGCCTTTACAATTATAAGTTCATCCTTCTGAGCAGATATGGCAGCAGAATACAATAAAATCAATCCAATAATAACAGACTTTTTCATTTTTGTAAGAATATTTTTAAAACTTATGAGCAGCTTCAAAGTTACAATATGTTACCCACAAGACAAGTTAAATAAGTGTAATCAGAATTTTACAGGGGAAACAGTGCCTGGTGACTGAAAAAAGGGTATGTGGAGGTATAATTGTTTTTACTTATTTTAGGGGTTTGTATTAAAGCTACAAATAGCAATAAATATGGATAAATCATTGAAAAAAGACAAAGTTCCGTACTCACGTAAGCCTGTCGGTATGACCGTGGATGAATGGCAATCCCAGCTCAGAAAGCAGTATGCAGCTGATCAGCATTTCAAAATAAAGAATATTGGAAACCATCCGTTCTTTTCTGACTTTGAGGTATTTAATCCGGTGTCCGGAAACACTTATAAGGTTTCTGTCCGTGATAATATCAAAAGTTTTCATTTCTGCACCTGTCCTGATTTCACTATTAATAACCTGGGAACCTGCAAACATATCGAATATGTATTGCAGAAATTTGAGAAATATAAAAAATACACCAGGTATTTTACTGCAAGGCAGAAAAACGGGTATTCATCATTAAGTGTCTTTTATGGGCAGGAAAGGAAAATAAGACTTAAGAAAGCAGATTCAGTCCAGGCTTTTGAAGATGAAAAAGAATTATTCGATGAGGAAGGATTTTTATTTGCATCGAGAATTTCTGATCTGGGTTCTTTTATCCGGAAAGCAAAACTGATGGATTCAAACCTGAAGGTGTATCCTGACATTTTTGAATTGATTACCTGTCACCGTAAAGATGAAGACAGGAAGAAACTTGTTACTGAAATTTTCCCACGGGGAAAAGACAGTGATGTTTTCGATAATCTGATTAATGCCCGGTTATATCCATACCAAAAGGAGGGAATTATCCGGATACTGGAGAAAGGCAGGATACTTCTGGCTGATGATATGGGGTTGGGGAAAACGATTCAGGCAATCGCGGCTATCGAATTATTCAATAAGCATCTGAACGTTGATAAAGTGCTTATTGTCTGCCCGACATCACTTCAATATCAGTGGAAAAGTGAAATACTGAAATTTACCGGAAGGGATTCTTCAATCGTTGAAGGATTGATTCATAAGCGGAAAGATGTTTATGGGGAAACAGGTTTTATAAAGATTATCAGCTACGGCGCGGGCAGAAATGATCTTGAGTTTATAAATACATGGAATCCCGACCTTGTGATTATCGATGAAGCACAGAGAATTAAAAACTGGAAAACTCAGACGGCCCAATCGGTAAAGAAGATAAAATCGGAATATGCCATTGTTCTGACCGGCACTCCACTTGAAAACAGGATTGATGAGATACATTCAATAGTTGAATATATTGACCGTTATAAGCTGGGTCCTCTGTTCAGATTTCTTGATAATCATCAGGTTACTGATGAAAACGGGAAACTCACAGGCTACAGGAACCTGAGGGATATTAATAAAACTCTTGAAGGAATACTTATCAGAAGAACCAAAAAAGAGATTGCCGATCAACTGCCCGACAGAATAGATAAAAATTTCTTCGTGGAAATGACCCCGGAGCAAATGGCCGATCATAACAGTTATTATGATCAAGTTTCCGGTTTAGTTAATAAGTGGATACGAACAGGTTACCTGAGTGAAGATGAAAAGCAACAACTTTTATTATACCTGAATTGCATGCGGATGGTTTGTGATTCAACCTATATTCTGAACTCAAATACAAACCATGGGAATAAAATCAAAGAGATAACAGGTATTATTGAAGAACTTCTGGAAAATCCGGAGAACAAACTGGTAATATTCAGTCAGTGGAAGCGCATGTTTGAGCTGTTAATCAGGGAGCTGAAAGGGAGAAATATTGCCTTTGAATATCTTAACGGGGATATTCCCGCCATCCGGAGAAAAGAAATAATTGAAAAGTTCCAGGAGGATCCTGATGTAAAGATATTTCTTTCAACAGATGCAGGGGGAGTAGGTGTAAACCTTCAGAGCGCCAATATTTTGATTAATATGGACCTTCCATGGAACCCTGCTGTGCTGGAGCAGAGAATCGGAAGGATTTACAGGCTGGGACAAAGAAAGCATATCAATGTATTCAATTTTATTTCAAAAGGCACAATCGAACACAGGATATTGTATTTACTTGATTTTAAGAAATCTGTTTTTACAGGGGTAATTGAAGAGGAGGGAAAGGACGAAGTAATGCTGGAAGGCTTCATGGATTCTGTCAGAGCTCTGACTGAAATTGATACAGAAGCTTATATCAGGAATACTTCTCTTAATTCACTTAAACACCGAGCAGAAGATGAAGCAACTTATAACTCAGTAAAAGAGGATAAGGCGATTGTAACTAATCCTGATGACCCTGATGGTAGTAAACCTTCCGGTAAAATGGAAAATGAAGCAGGTACAGTATCGTCCAGGTCAATTTTTAAAATATTTGGAAGCTTCCTGAGAAAAATGACGGCAAAAATACTGGGAAGAGAATAAATCTTGGATACACTTATTGAATACACGCAATAGACTGTCATTCTGCGTTTTTAAACAGTTATTCACACCAGGTTCCATTACCTGTCTGCTTTGGATTTATTAATTACTTCAGTGAGGACCAGGATATGTAATCATTTAAATTGCTTTACATATTCAAGGAATGCTTTAGCAGTTTTATCGAGGTTTTCAACCGATCCGCCACCTTTCAGTTCAGCACACATCTCCCAGGCAATGTAACCCTGGTACCCGATTTCTTTCATATGCGGTAAATACTCTGACCATATTAGCGCCAGATCTCTTGCCAGGCGGGCAAGTTCCCCGATATAAACAGCCTGGATCTCAACATTCGGTATTCCTGATTTGTCTACCCCTGCAGTGAAATCATTATATCCTGCTATGCAGACAAGTTCTAGCCCAAGCTCTTTAATTCTTGTTCTGAGTTTCTGCCTGGCTGCATCATCATAATCTATTAATGAAACATGTGGGCGTTTTGCTCCCAGCATCACTCCGTCAAATCCAAGTTCTTTTGCTTTTACGAGAAACTCGTCAATTGATAGGACAGCCTGACCTCTCCATGCTCCGCTGTAACCTACAGAGTGGAGGCAAGTTTTTACCTTAAAGTCTTTTGGATTACCTGTAGGAGCTTTTTGTCCGTAAGCAATGATTGTCACTGCAATCAGTGTCATGGTTGTTATGAGGAATTTTTTCATGATGAACCAATTATTGATTTATACGACCGGTTACCGAAACCCATACCGCCAATTGCGATACCAGCTGTTCCAGGCGCCCCCTTCTTAATGAATTCCCTTCTTTTAGTCATCTTAAATGATATTATGTTATGTTTTAATGCTAATATATGCTTCTGTCAATCGGATTGTTTCGCATAAAATTACCACTTACGGTGCCGAATTGCAAATAGTACCAGAAAGTATTCTTTTCAGATCTTTTCATATTCTTTTCGATCTGCAGTTTGTCACCACCATATCGCTTAACAATATCAGAATATGCTATAAACCTCTGAAGTGTTTTATTATCTGAAACCAGACCTCCGGTATCAGTTGTTTTTTCTGAAAAGACCCTGTATGCCACAATAGCTTCATCTATATGCCTTGGTATTACTGAATATCCGATTCCTTTCATCTTTTTTACCTCCTCTGAAACTTCTATAAGATCTTTCTCAAGAAGCAGCCTGGCCATTTTGTATTCGAAAGCTTTTCTGTTAAAAGGATTTGATTTTATAAGAAGATCAATATTCATTGTTTCGTTGGTGAGGATGAAAAAATCATTCTCCGGCATTATTTTTATTATTTCTCCAAACTCCGTATCAGCTTTAACGAGTTCAGGATTGAACAGGTACTTCTCATGTTTTTCAGCCCAGGATCTGTATCTCCATGTTTTTTTAAGTACATTGAGATATCTCTCCGCAACTTTGAAATTACCGTTTATAAGTTCCGTGCGTATGAGCATTTTAATGTTACCCGGAGTATAGCCGTTCTGTACATACTGCTCAAATGCAAGATGACGGGCTTCATTTACAAGCCCGATGTTGTAATAATAATACATTGTCCTTGAAGCCTGATCCCTGTTCCCTTCGAATGACAGAGACATTATACCGTTAGTCTGACGGCCAAAGAACATCCTGTCACACAGTTGACCTTTTTGTGATAGTGCCAGGTTGTAATAAAACTGTTCTATAACACTGTTCGAAGGATTTTTCTCAAAATGCGTGATGACTTTATCTGTCTGCCCTTCAATGAACATCTTTTCAGTTTTCATTATTCTTTCAAGCACTGGATTATTCTGCCATACCAGGATCAGAACTATAGCCGGGAATAATATAAATATTGATCCTGTCATAATATATACTTCGGTTATTTTTACCCTGGAGTGGCCAGAAAACCTGATCAGGAGCGGATAAAGAATAATAAGTCCGGAAGCAATTAACAGTGGTATTGTAAACCTGCTATAGTCATTGAAGACAAGCGGATATCCCAGCAATGTCTTAACAGGCTGAAGAAAAATCAACTTAAATGACAATATCACAGAAAGGAGTGAAACTGCCAGATGGATCAAAGGAAATACATACTTTTCATTACCATTTTCAGTTAAGCTGCAATGCAGAATATACATACCCAGAAATACCAGCGCGAATGTGCCTGTTAAATAGTAAAAGAGTGGAAATATAAGTAATAGGATAATCCTGCTCGTTTTACTTTTTGCAGCAACAGATATGCGAAACAAGATAGCTATTAAAAGAAAACCCAGAGTATGAAAAATATAGTAATTATAATTTGCCTGGCAGACAATTAAAATCAGGGGTAATAAAAGGATCAGGAATAAACCTGTGGAATTCTTTTGTGATAATTGCTTCACAACAGACTTTAAAACAAGAAACAGAATTAAAAACAAAATGGAATGGACCAGTGAGCCGGAAAGAGTGCTGAAATAGCCCTGTGTAAGGAAATTGCCGGAATAAACAAGCAATCCTCCGGGCCGGGACAGATACTTCGACAGATAATCGAATGAATAGATGAACATCGACTTACTCTCCTGATGGAAAAAGACACCACTTCCAAACCATTGTAAATATCCAAAAGACAATGCAAAGAGCAGGAATACATAGATATGGGTTCCATACCCGGAAATGCTCTCTGCTTTTTTTTGCAGGAATTGAGGTTTGATTGAATATTTACCCTCTTTCTTTTTCATTCTGGTTAATCTATGATGTTCTTTTTATCTGCCAATCCATTTCGCTTTCACAGGGTCCTGTTTTGCGGCTTTCATGAAATCGTGCGGGCCCGTTTTGATTTTTCCGTTAACAAGTTCAGGCCTGTTAAAGGTTTTCTCCATCCGTCTGTACAATGTGGGATCTTTCTGCGGCAGGACAAATGGTTTTCCAATACTGTCAGGTGATCTGAAGTATGCGAAAAATGGTCTTGCAGTCAGTCCGTCAATCCGTTTGCTGCTGAATACTATCCATTTCCCGTTTGATGACCATGAGTGCCAGCTTTCGGTCTCCCTGCTGTTCAGACTCATTTCTTCAATCTCCATATTTTCAAGGTTCAGCAGATGCAAGTCTGCTTCTTTGTGCCAGATGGAAAATGTTCCGTAGTCATGCAGGGTAAATACCAGAGATTTTCCATCAGGTGAGACAGAAGGGAATGAGACCGACTTATTTTTTTCGGATGCATTATATACGTGTTCTGCTTTCCCGAAAACGGATGTGGCAGCATCAAATGACCGTCTTACAAGGTCGTATCTGACCTCTTTAAAGTCATGACCTTCCTTAACCTGTACGGTTCTGCAATAGTACAGATAGTTGCCTTCCGGTGACCAAAAGGGAAAAGTTTCCATGTATTTTATCGTATCATCTTCCGGAAGTCCCAGCATGCCGTTCTTTTCGACATCATACAGAAACATTGAGGAATACATATCTGTAACCTCAATGTTTTTATCAGTATGCATATGAAATGACTGTACTGTTTTATTGGATGAGAAAGCCACAAATTTACCTGAAGGATGCCATGACGGATAAACAGCATTTGCAGGCATATTTTCTGTCCTTAAAGCGGTCCGTGTGATCTTCTCCCCGTCAATAAAATATGTTCCTCCCAAAGATCCCCGTACATGCAGTAAAAATCTGTCGGACCGGTTCTGATTAAAAGAATGACAGTTTACACAGTTTTCATTAAGAAGTTGATTCTCAAATACAGATAACTCCCTGAAATCTTCTGTTGATCTTTGTACGATTTTCATTTCTACCCATGATTCATACCCCGGGTAAAGCAAACGATAACAGAGATATGGGTCCAGTGGATCTGCGACAACATTCATTTGTACCGGATCATATTTCTGAAGCTTTCGGTCTTTGTCTTCCGATATGATTTCGATCTTTATATTTCCTTCTTCACTTTCTGAAAGTAATTTCTTCCATGCTTTAAGTGGAAACTTAACTATTCCATCCTTTGATTTTAATGTAAATCCCGGACCAGATGATGAGACTACATTGACAGTAAAGCTTTTTCCCTCTTCCAGGATGGAAAAATTCATCGGAGCTATATTCTTTGGGATAGTGGTACCGGAATAGTCCGGTTCAATTACGGGTTCACGTCCTGTTGACACAATGTTTTTATTTTCAGCTTCTTTGCAGCCGATGAAGAAAATTGCAGCTATAATAATTAATAATATTACTGGAAGATGTTTAATGTTATCCATCTTTATTTTTTTGGAAAATGAACACATACTTCCGGGTGCATTGTATAAAGGAGATATTTTTCTCCATCGTGGACAAGGATGGGACTCGACTTGTCTTCTCTCATAATTGGATTTCCTTCATATTTTGTCCAGTGTATGAGATCTTCAGAAATTGCCATGCATGATGTCCATTCATGCCAGTCTTTGAATTCTGAAGCATGGTAATAACCATAGTACTTTCCATTGTATTTTATTACCTGGTCCATGGCAACTGCAAACTGATCATAAATCTCCGGTCCCATTTTTATGACAGGATCATCCTGCTTATTGGTCCATACTTTCATATCAGTTGAGGTTGCGAGCCATATTCCCAGGTCGTCACGTTCGTAGAAAATGTACCATACACCCTCTTCGTACCATATTGCAGGAGTTCCGAATGCTCCTTTACCAATGGGTTCTCCTGAACATTTACGGATATCAAGCGGGCCTTTCCTTTCCCATTTGACCTTGTCCACTGAAGTCATCAGGTGTGCAGTATCGCCTCTTCCTTCAGCAAACATATAGTAGGTTCCTTCATGCTTTATTACAGTCATATCCTCAACCCATCCTGAATCGAAAACAGGATTATCCTTATATCTGGTCCACGATAAACCATCAGTTGAGGTGGCAAGACCAAGATGTTTTTCAGACGACTCATCTCCTTTATATCCGGTATACCACATGTAGTAAATGCCATCTTCACGAAGGATAAAACCTCTTTCACGTATCTTCTGATCCCATGTGTCTGTTGCGGTACCGGAGAAAACCGGGTTATTGCTATAGGGTGCAAAATCGGTTAGCGCTGCCGGAACTCTGGCAGTATCGGTGTTTAATGATCTGAGGTTTGAATTATCAGAAGATCTTTGCTTACAGGAGGTTAGATGCAATATTATTACTGTTATATAACATAATAATTTCATATTAATATCAGACTGGTTAGCTATTTCCGGGTTTTCAGAAGTTCAATAAGATCGTTATCCATTCCGGTACTTTTATCGAATTAAAAGTAGTAAAAATATGACGTAGCGGATATTGAAAATTATTATTAATTCAATATCTGTGCAGCAGCCAATAATACCATTCCGGGGATATATCCATCATAACGAGTATCCATGACAAGTTCCTTCTGTTCAGCTGGTATTGCCCAGCCTGTATAGGCATTCTTAATTTTTCCATCCTCCGAAACACAACCAGAAATAAAACTCCATGCTTTTCGAACATAATCATTGTAGTTTCCGGGAATCCATCCTTTATCCATTGCTTCCTGGATGCATCCTGCTGTCATGGCTGTTGAGGTAACCTCTTCAGGCGATGCCGGGTCATCAACCCATACATGCAGACCTCCATTGGGACCCTGCCGGGCTATCAGCCCATCTGCGATCTGAGAAAATGTTTCAGTAAAAAATTTATAATCAGGATGATCTTTTGGTAAATGTCTCAATAAAGCTGTAAGTGTATAAACCATCCATCCTGAAGCTCTGCACCAGTAAGTCTTTCCAGGCTCTTTTTGTTCCAGATAAATTGTTCTGGTTAGCTTTTTTTCGCTGTCATAAAAGAGATTAACGGATGTTTTGGCCTGGTAAACGGCATTCTTCAGATACACTTTTGATGTATTTTCATCAACGAGGGCTGATGCATCAGCCATACCCCTTACAGAAAAATATCCTCCATCAGGAATGCACCATTTATAGTAAATGAAATCATCGTGAGCCATATAACCAAAACGATCACGTGCGGAATAGTGTAAAATAGCGTTTGCAACTGTAAGACATACATTCTTTGCATCTTCGTTTTTTGTTTGCTGAAACAAAACAAAACACGGGAAGGATACACCAATTGTACCTGCATAAAGTGAAAAAGGGAGTACGCCATCCCTTATAACTCTTGCCTTGTTGCCCGCGTAGGTTTTAAGGTACTCTTCATCACTAAGTTTATTATCATGAGTGATATGGTAGTTAAGCCAGTTTTCAACAAACTGAACCCCTTCAGGATACCCTTTCTCTGCCCATCTTATTATAGCTTCTGCCTGAATAGTTCCAAACCAGTCAGTATTCAGGGTTTCAAATGGTTGTTCCATTGTTTTTTTTATCAAAGCTTTTATGTTAGCCGAAATAATCGGCTTATTTGTTTTACTAAATGTAGTTTGATTTATATTTTGTGAGTTGACATGTAATGCGATGCAAAAAACAGATATAGCTGTAATAACACTTTTTATTAAACTTGATTGTTTCATCATATTATTGTATTTCAGTAAGTTATTAAATACTAAGGATTATTATGTTTTATCAATACAGGAGTAACAATATCTTCTTCCGCATTTACATCACCCTTTGCGGGGCCATGCCAGACACCTCCTCCAAATGTAATTATAAATATCTTTTCGGGATCAGATGGATCAGGATCTACCCGTTTTCCCCATTTGAAATTATAACCTCTTATCCTGTTCCATGTTAATCCCCTGTCTTCTGACCGGTAGGCTGATCCGTTGAATCCGCAGGCATAAAAAGTGCCATTACGCTTGTCAAAGGTGATGTCATGGATGTGCTGATCTTCTGCAAGGGTTTGTTTCCATGTTTTTCCATTGTCTTCCGATAGGAAAATTCCTCCCCCTGTGTCAGGTGTAAACTGACCCGGAGAGACTCTTCCCCAGGCTGATAACAGGATATTGTTGGGATTATCCGGATCAATAACCAGACTCATCGGACCATTTGTACCATCAGGAAGATCCATTTTTGTCCATGATTCAGCTTCGTCAGAAGAACGGTAAATTGCCCCGTCATGCTCATTTCCAATGCTCCCGTAGTCGCTGCGTCTGCAAACAACAAGAAAGAGTTCTCCGGTGCGGTTATTCCTTTCAATTCTCCATGCAAATGGTTCTTTACCTTCTATTCCCTTGTTTTTCTGAACCCATGATTTTCCTCCGTCAGTTGATTTATACACCCCTTTCCCGAAAGCACAGGCATATAAGGTCCGTGAATCTTTGTTTGCAGTTGGATCGATTAATATATGTGTTATAGCTGATTCGCCAATATCACCGCTAACCGGTTTCCATGTTTTTCCTGCATCCTCAGTTGCCACAATTCCCCCTTCGTAATGGCTGATACCGCTTCTTCGCCACATCTTTGGCCTTGGAAGATCATGTATGTCGCTCATTACAGCCCAGGCTTTCCCTCTGACCTCAGGATCAAATGTGAGCCAGTAGGTGCTGTTCATCCATTTACGGGGTATTCCATTGTTCCCTGTGGCGCTCATCCAGCTTTCACCACCGTCATTACTTTCCATCAGACCGATATCGGTATTTGCAATGAAAAGATGTTTAATGTCGAAAGGATCAGTAATAACTGCATATCCTGTTGTTACCTCCAGCCCCCTCGAGATCCAGCCTCCTCCCTCTTTTCTTTTTGTGTACACCTGTTCCCAGGTTTTTCCGCCATCGGAAGTCTTGATTGTCCTTCCAAAATCTGTTGTATAACATATTTCAGGATTTGATGGAGATACCGCAATAGAGAAAGGATTCTCTCCCCATGTGGGTCCAAAGCGTTCATCAATCCACCCCTTGTTATAATTGGGTGAATAGAGATCCCCTCCCTTTGTCAGCTTGTCTTTCCATGGCAGGCTCCAGGTTTTTCCGTAATCCCCGCTTTTGGCAACTCCGATGCTGATAGTATCATTTGATACTATCAGTCCGGCATATGAAACATATAAAACCTCAGGATTATAAGAACTTGCTGCAACGGCTCTCCATTCTGGAATCACAGAATTGTCAGCACAGTATTTTAAAAGTCCAGCCTGTCTGTTTTCCCATGTCTTCCCTCCGTTTTCGGAGTAATAGATTCCTGAAGGATCTCCATCAGGATTGAAATATGATTTTCCTGATATTGCATATATTACAAACTTATTATCAGATTTATTAAAGCCTGCAGTGAACTCATTAATGTTTTTAACTCCTTCCGGTCCGGGATTGACGCTCCAGTTACCATTTTCCTTTACAATTACTGAGTTATTACATGTGATGTAAACTGTACGATTTTCTTCAGGAGATGGCGGGACAATGAAAATATTCTTAGCTTCATTTTCAAGATCCTTTTCTTTTGTCCAGTTAGCTCCCTGATCCTGAGATGTATAGTATCCCGGATTATCATTGACGGAGATTACTGCATGCAATATCATTGAATTCTCAGGGTCGACAGCCAGCGCCATCACATTATTTCTGGTACTGTCGTTTGTTATAATCCTCTCTTCGGCATGGTCACCTTTTGATACTATGCCTTTAATCTTTGATGGCACAGGGTATACTATGTTCCATGTCTTTCCTCTGTCGGTGCTTTTGAAAAGAGCTATTGATTTTGCATAAGCAACATTTGGATCAACAGGATCAAAAACGAAGTACTTAACCGGCCCCCTGAGATTAAACATTCTCCATGATTTACCTCCGTTATATGTTACGAATGAACCGGTCATATCGCATGCAACATACGCATAGTCGGGATCGTGCGGACTCACTGCAGGCCAGAACATTGCACCACCTCCTCCGGGACCTGTGAAGCCCCAGGAATCAAGCCGTCCATTTGGATTCACAAATTCTCTGGCTGTTTCATTTGACGAATTGCATCCATAAATAGTACAACAAATTAATAATATGTTCAATAGTCTTTTCATTTTGGATTGTTTTCTCAATTTATTCAATAATCCATTTAAAAGGTATGATAACTAATTTATTTGCAGGTTTTCAGAGTTTGCCAGCGAGGCAGTTCCATCCTCTGATATGTTAATGTTAAGGTAAATATATCCGAAACCATCTGCTAAAGGTCTGTGGCAGTGATTATCAATTACTTCAGTCCTGAGTAACTCCGATTGAACAGCAAATTTTAAGGTTTTCTCCTCAGATGGTATATAATTTAACCCTATCATGGCAGACATCAAGGATCGTCCCGTGCTGAACTGATGATAGGCAACATCTTCAAATATTATGCTCCGGTTATTGTCATTATTAACTGGAACAACAGGGTGCCAGGTATTTTTATCCCGGGGATCAAGTGCATGGGGAAATTGCACCCATAATGAAAAGATCTCTCCCGGTTCAGCCTTCCCGTTACTGTTTCCCTTGCCTTCGGTGATAATAACCTTTTTTAATGGCCGGTCCCATTCGTTCCAGGCATAGCAGAAAACAGGAAGTTCTTCCGATTTTCCATCGAATATTTTAACCTTAATACCTTCTTCAGGCAGTGTATTGTTCTTTATAACAACCGGCAGTACATGTTCCCTGTCGAGTAAAACACCTCCCACCATCATTGAAATTTTTATAAATGCCCTGTTCTTATCAGGAGAAGAAACAGAAGCTTTGCAAATCAGCACTGAATCTGCTTTCATTTTGCTTCCGGCTTTCAGCGACACCGTTGAAGTATGTCTTGTTAATGAAAGTATATCAGCGTTATCGGTAGAAGCATTGATTTCAACAATCTGGTCTGAGCCGGAAAGATTCAGTATCTCAAATGAAAGTGTTGTATAACGGTTGTTTTCGAGATAAATATTTTCATTAACAGTGTCGGTGAGTATTATAACAGGTGGTTGTAGATCTTTTCCTGTTATCCCGATTTCTTCACCAGCCCCTCCGGGTGATGAAAGAACCAGTCTTCCATTTTGATCAGCCATAATCTTTTCTTCATTTATTTCATTCTTTTTGTATGAATAACGTATCAGCTTATACTCTTCTCCGGGAATGTAAACCGGAGGTGTGGTGACCGAAATTTTAAACTCTGAAAGTGATTTTCCCCAAGGCAGCTTTTTCCTGGTATAAATTCCTGCTCCGTTTTTGCTTACGTTTCTAAGGTATATCCAGCCAGGTTCCTTTTTTTCACTTATTACTTCATACCCCCACATTTCAAATTCAGGGTATAGGTTGACAGCCGAGAAACATGGTATGCTCTGTCTTTCAGTTTCAAAATGTCTCATATGAAACTCAAACTGAAGGTCAACTCTTGCAGCATGGTGATTGCAGAAATCTGCCAGATAGTATTCGTTTTCAAAACCGGCTCCTTTGAATATAGTGTAAAGTTCAGTGGTGTAATACTTTATGTAGTCTCCGGTGGTAGTCGTATGTCTGAATGGTAAACCGCGCAGATTTCTCCATAAATGCATAACATCAACGGTTGTTGAGAAAGCAGGCTCACCAACATCATAAAGATTCGGAGCATGACAGAATTCCGAAGCACTGCTGAACAGGTGAGGGTTTGTTGCTGCCAGCCATACAGCTGTGTTTCCTCCCATCGATAATCCTGATATTGCCCTGAACTGAGCTCCTTTTTTGGTATTATATCTTGAATCGACCACATCAATTAGTTCCCTTATATACACGGAGAAATTATAATAGTTACCCTTCCAGTCCTTGTCCTGCGACGGAAAATATACCCCACATTCTGCGAGTCCCTTAATCTTTCCATCAACACTTACTATAATAACATCATTGTTATATGTGAAATTTTCAAAGTCAGCATTGCTTGAGAAATCATATGCAGGATCATTCTTCCGGCCAATTACCGGGGGTGGGCTTAATCCGTAATCATCATAGCTGTAGGTTCCGCTCTTTTGATAGCTGCCTCCGCAACCGTGGAAATAGTAGATCACAGGATATCTTTTTGCCTGATTCAGGGGATTGTAAGCGGCAGGTGTAAAGACCCTGAACATTCTTTCCTCATTGAATACCTTACTGAAATGTCTTTCATCGGTATAGGACAGGAGTGGACCCGAAATGACATTCAGTAAAAATATTGAAAGAAAGGTTTTATTCATTGGATTTTTATACATCCGGCTGACTGCTTTGTTAGTAATTGATTCTTTGTTAAATTACTAAAAAAGGATATACCTTATCCTGCCGGTGGTTATTTCTTAATTTGTTTTTTGCCTTATGATGATTAAATTGCATTCCGTTTTATTTTTATGATACATTTCTGGTATGATTTTAATCAATTTTGAACTTAAGCCTGCAGATCTTTCTGAAAAACTTAAAAAATTCTGGCAGTTGTCAGGAGAGAAAATTCACCTGATTGAAAAAGAGTATGATGAATCGAAAGGCTCGCCTGTATTCACTGTAAATGGCAGTTATTCAACCCGTGGATGGACAGAATGGACCCAGGGCTTTCAGTATGGTTCTGCAATACTTCAGTACGATGCAACAGGAGAAAAGGATGTGCTTGATTATGCAAAGAAAAGAACTCTTGAAAAGATGGCGCCACATGTAAGCCATATTGGGGTGCATGATCATGGATTCAACAATGTGAGTACATATGGCAATCTTCTCCGTCTTATGAAGGAAGAAAAGTTGCCTTACAATGAATGGGAAAAGAATTTTTACGAGCTGGCACTTAAGATCTCCGGAGCTGTTCAGGCTTCACGGTGGACACCAATAAAGAATGGAGGCTTTATTCATTCATTTAACGGTGCTCATTCCCTTTTTGTTGACACCATCCGGTCATGCAGAGCCCTTACTATAAGCCATATGCTCGGTCATGTTTTCCAGGGTGAAGGAGATGCTAAGATAAGCCTTCTTGAACGTGCCATGCTTCATATGAAGGCTACGGCAGATTATTCGGTATTCTACGGAGAAGGACGCGATAGCTACGATGTGAGGGGAAGGACAGCTCATGAGAGCATCTTCAATGTAAAAGATGGTAATTTTCGTTGTCCGGGTACCCAGCAGGGATATTCGGGTTTCAGCACGTGGACGAGAGGGCTTGCCTGGGCCATGTGCGGTTTTGCAGAACAGCTCGAATGGCTTGAAACAATAAATGAAGAAGAGCTTGCCCCTTTTGGAGGAAAAAAACTACTATCCGGATTCATGCTGAAAGCTGCAAAGGCAACATGTGACTTCTATATTGAGAATACACCAATTGACGGAGTTCCATACTGGGATACAGGTGCTCCGGGCCTGCATTCCATGGGGGACTATCTTAACAGACCTGCCGATCCTTTTGATGCAGCTGAACCGGTTGACAGTTCAGCAGCTGCGATAGCATCACAGGGCTTACTCCGTCTGGGAAGATATCTTGGGGAAAAAGGAGAGACTGAAGCAGGTCACCGATACTGGCATGCCGGGTTATCTGTTGTAAACACATTGCTTCATGAGCCCTATCTCAGTACTTGCCAGAATCACCAGGGGCTTCTGCTTCATTCAATTTATCATCGACCAAATGGATGGGATTACATACCTGAAGGGAGCAAGATTCCATTCGGAGAATCAAGCATGTGGGGCGATTATCATATCCGCGAAGTCTGTTTATATCTTAACCGGGTAATAAGCAACGACAAATATTATACATATTATAACTGCGTAAAATGAGCTCCGGACCATTAAAGAACCTTTCACGTCTCTGTGTCCATACAATCACCACAAAGCCATGGAGCATTGAGGAGGCCGCAAAGAACTATTCTGCTTCTGGTGTGAAAGGAATAACAGTATGGCGCGATGCCCTTACCGGGAGAAAAATAAGGGAAACAGGTGATATGCTCAGGGATAACGGGCTTTCAATTGTTTCACTTTGCAGGGGTGGATTCTTTCCAGGCACTGAAAAGGAAAAACGAAAAGCGGCTTTAGACGATAACAGGAGAGCCATTGAAGAGGCATTTGAACTGGGGACCGATAAATTAGTCCTGGTTTGCGGAGCCGACCCTGCACAATCTCTTAAAGAATCGAGAAAACAGATTTTTGAAGGTATATCATCAATGCTCACTGATGCCAAGGCGGCAGGTGTTAGACTGGCTATAGAACCATTGCATCCTATGTATGCTGATACACGCTCTGCCATAAACACCCTTTCGCAGGCAAATGATATGGCAGAATCGATTGACAGTAAATATGTTGGTGTTGCAGTAGATGTCTACCATCTCTGGTGGGATCCTGACCTTAAAAAGGAAATAATGAGATGCGGTGAGAACAAAAACATTCTCGCGTTTCACATTTGCGACTGGAAATCTCCTACCATTGATATGCTGAATGATCGTGGTCTGATGGGTGAGGGGTGTATCCCGTTAAGGAAGATAAGATCATGGGTTGAGGAGGCAGGGTTCAAAGGATTTATCGAAGTTGAGATATTCTCCAATATCTACTGGCAGCAGGATCAAAGTGAATATCTGAATAAAATTATTGAAGCTTATAAGGAGTTTGCTTAGGGAAATTACCCCCCAACCCCCCCAAGGGGGGGCTTGCTAACAATCAATGTTTTTAAGTCCCCCTCGGGGGATTTAGGGGTGGATAGTTAATATAAAATAGAACACATTAATATGAAACAACACAAAGTAGGAATTATCATGAACGGCGTAACAGGCCGTATGGGTACAAATCAGCATCTTATCCGTTCAATTGCAGAAATTATTAAACAGGGCGGAGTAAAACTTGGTCCGGGTGAAACAATTATGCCCGATCCGGTACTGGTAGGACGGGATGAAAATAAGCTTAAGAAGCTATGTGAATTAACAGGTGTCTCAAAGATGACCACCGATCTTGATTCTGTTCTGAAGGACAACTCATATACAGTTTATTTTGATGCCCAGACAACAGGTAGAAGAGCTGAGGCGGTAAAAAAAGCAGTTAAGGCAGGCAAGCATATTTACTGCGAAAAACCCATCGCTGTGAGTACCGATGTTGCAATGGATCTTTATACTCTCTGCAAAAAAGCCGGAGTAAAGAATGGAGTTGTCCAGGATAAGCTTTGGTTACCCGGAATAATTAAGCTAAAAAGACTGATCCAGGAAGGATTTTTTGGGAAGATCCTTTCAGTGAGGGGTGAATTCGGATACTGGGTATTCGAAGGCGATATTATTCCTGCGCAGCGTCCTTCATGGAACTACAGGAAGGAGGATGACGGTGGTATTATAGTTGATATGCTCTGTCACTGGCGCTATGTTCTTGACAATGTGTTTGGTAAAGTTAAGGCCCTTTCATGTCTGGGCGCAACACATATTGAGAAGAGGGTTGATGAGAACGGTAAGGAATACAAATGCACTGCCGATGATTCTGCATATGCCACATTTGAACTGGAGAACGGTATCATTGCTCATTTTAATTCATCATGGACAGTCAGGGTGCGTCGAGATGATCTTCTCACACTTCAGGTTGACGGTACAAAGGGATCAGCAGTGGCAGGCTTGCGTGAATGCTACATTCAGCATTACGGAAACACCCCTAAACCGGTATGGAATCCTGATATTGCCCAACCGATAAATTTCTTTGAAGGATGGTCTAAAGTACCTGAACAGGAGGTTTATGATAATGCTTTCAAGGTTCAGTGGGAGCTGTTCCTGAAACATATCGTAAAAGATGAGCCATTTCCATGGGATCTCCGGGAGGGAGCAAAGGGAGTTCAGCTTGCTGAAAAGGGACTTGAGAGCTGGGCAAAACGATGCTGGGTTGACATACCTGAATTAAAAAACACTTAATATAATTAACATGACAACCACACGCAGGAATTTTATTGCAAAATCGGTACTGACCACCGCAGGTGTTGCTGCAGGTTTTAAATCAGGCCTTCTGAAAGGAGCTTCAATTGCTGATGATGTCCATCCAGCTTCATTTGCAGGTTCCGCTGTTACTGACGCATTTAAAATATGTATCTTCTCAAAACACCTTCAATGGCTTGATTACCAGGGAATGGCAAAAGCCCTGGCTGATATGGGATTTGATGGTGCCGACCTGACAGTAAGGCCTGGCGGACATGTTCTTCCTGAGAATGTTGAGAAAGATCTTCCGAAGGCTGTTGAAACTCTGGAGAAACAGGGGAAAAAGGTATATATGATCACAACATCGGTTATAGATGCCGATGATCCTGTTTCTGAAAAGGTACTTAAAACTGCTTCCTCACTCGGTATAAAACATTACCGAACAGGATATTTATATTATAATGACAAGAAACCTGTAAAGGATGATGTTGCTGTTTTCCAAAACAAGCTGACAAAACTGGCTGCCCTGAACGAAAAATATTCAATTTCAGGAGAATATCAGAATCACTCCGGCAATTACGGGCAGGGTGTTTATTTCGGAGCCCCCGTATGGGATCTTGCTGCCGCACTTGAAAAAATAAACTCACCCTGGCTGGGATCACAATATGATGTTTACCATGCAACCGTTGAAGGAGCCAATGCGTGGACAGTTGGACTCAGACTGATAAGCAGGTTTATAAAGTCAGCCGACATTAAGGACTTCAGTTGGATGCCCCAGGATGTGAAGACCAGGTCGGTAACAGTTCCGCTTGGTGAAGGCATGGTTGATTTCAAAACATTCTTCACACTCCTGAAGGAATACAAGGTAAATGTTCCGCTTTCAATGCATTTTGAATATCCGCTTGGAGGATCAGAGGATGGCGACAGGGAGCTTACAATGAAAAAAGAGGATGTACTGGCGGCAATGAAGAAGGACCTTGATACGTTGAAGAAATATCTTAACGAAGCTGGACTGTCTTAATATCTTTTTTGTTAGGCTAAAGCCCCTCTGTTTTAACTTTCTTTAACCGTTGGCTGAAGCCAACGGTAACTGAAACTGGAAACCTTTGATCCAGGTTCGATTTTATGAGGATAAAGTGCCTGATGAGGGAGTCCCGCTTATGCGCATAGCCGCCAAGAAAGGACTGTTTTATTTGAAGTGGATAGATGCAAAAGTTTCCCCTCCTTCAAACCAATCTTTAGTCACATATTATTTATATATTTTCTCACTATAAGAAGGAGATCCC
>CALMJY010000275.1 GCA_937864815.1 uncultured Bacteroidota bacterium | reverse complement strand
AAAATGCCATAACGAACTGATTCCAAAAAACCAGCTTATCACTATTGCAATCCCACCTCCCCTGGGTGTGGGAATTTCATGTGAACTTCTCTCATTCGGGATATCAAGAAGAGAATGTTTAAGAGCTATTTTCCTGATTAAAAAAGTCAGCATATACGAGACCAGAAGAAGTCCTGCTGATATATATAATACCTGTCTCATTAAATCCTGAAGCAGATTATAGGCGTACCAAACCTAAGCATTTTTAATTTTTACATAGGACTCAACCATACTCTGAATGCCTTCCTCGGAAGACAATGGAGGCCTGAAATCAAGAAGCTTAAGAGTCTTGCTATTATCCATTTCAAATGAGCCGTATAAACGGTCAAATATCTTTGGTATCCTTGCCTTACCCATCCTGACAATAAAACCAGGCATCCTGAATAACCATATTTTCTTGTTGAGATATTTTGAGATCATTTTAACCAGTTCAGTTGTAGACAGAGGTTTTTCATCCATAGCTATAAATATTCCGGATGCTCTTTTTTCAATAATCCGGTCAATGAATGCAACGAGGTTCTCTGCAGAAGTGAAACTCCTCTTGTTATTGACTTTAGCCAGGGGAAGGACAGGAAACCTGTCAACCAGTTTTAAGATACTTAGCATATTAGCTTTTACCCCGACACCATATACAAGAGGTGTTCTTATTATGGATACAGTGAAATCAGGAGTCTCCATTTTGCGGAGTTCAATTTCTGCTTCATATTTGCTTTTGCCATAGGAGTCATCAGGATTACAAACTGAATCCTCATTCCATGGGCCGGAAACCGGATTATACTCACCATAAACTTTAACAGTACTCAGAAATATGAATTGTTTTACCCCGGCATCTTTAGCTCTTTGGGCAACATTTAAACAAAGATCCCTGTTTATCCTGAAATACTCATCTTCCTGAATCTGTTCTGACTGATGAACAATTGCTACCAGATGAATAATAATATTGTATTTTGAAAAATCGATATCCGCAGGTTTATTCTCAAATAATGATACTTCGTCAATACTTTTGATGCAGGAAAATCTTATGAAATTGCTGCCTACGAAACTATTAGCCCCTGTAATAAGAGTTTTGGACATCTTAATTTCATTCATCCGGGCACGTTTTATTTATAACATGGTAAATATGAAAAATAAGTATCGAAAAGAAACCCATTATAGGCGGATCAAATGGGCTTCCTGAACTAAAAAATGAGAAAAAGAAAGTAATAAAGAAAAATAGTGAAATTAGCGGATGTTGGTAATAATGTTTTAATATTATCTTAAACAATTTACCAAGAAAGACAAGATAAAAGAATAATCCAAACAAACCGGAATATAACAAAACTGATAAAAAAGGATTATGTGGATAATCGCTTTTAGTTTTATCCTTTAAGAAATAATTTCCATACCAATTCAGGAAGCGGAATCCACCTCCAAAAATCTTTTCCCAAAAATTATACTCATTAGTATAGATCTGCCATGCAAACTGCCATCGCAATGTACGACCAAGTATTAAATCAAAAGATGTCGAACCTACATCTAGTAGTGACTCAGGATTGCGGTATGTAGTATCCTCTGAAATCAACTTTGAAGTAAACCTTCTGATTGGATCCTGGTCAATAGAATCTATATTAGTTAGAAATCTATGAAGAGATAAGAAACCAGTCCCAAATTCTGAATGATATATTTTTTTTCTGGCCGACTTGTAAGCAGATGAATCCTTGTTATAAAAAAGCGAGTATTTATTTTTAGACAAAACAATTGGATCTGCACTTTGGACAGGAGCTAAACTTGTTGATTTAATAATTGTACCATCACGTTTATCAATTATTCTTATTTCCGGATAAGCATAAATTATATATCCTCCCAGCTTTGAAAAATCTTTAACACTATTTTGTGAAAAAAACAATAAAATACCTGCACCTCCATTCCTTCCATCGACAATAAAATTAAGTTTTTGCCAAATTCCCTTTTTCTCTAAATCATATAATGCCCCAGGGTTCCCCATTGCACCGAGTGAACATATCATTACTACAGATGCCTGGCAACTATCAGAAACAAAACAATAAACTGAAGCATCCAATATCATATTTTCATTAAATTCATGATTAAATATCCATGATGCGGAATAAGCATTTCCATTTAGTGTATCCGCATTGGAAGTATAATCCATATAATAACCTTTTGAATCTTCAGGGACAATTGAAACATTTTCACCCGAAAGCGGATAAACTGATTTATGCATTCTGGATCCCCATCCGCTGTCCGGATCCCTTGGATCAAATCCGGGAGTCCAGATGATATTATAGACAGATTCATAATCTGCATTTTTGTTAAAAACCGAAGTATACCGGGCAATGGCATTTGCAATTTCTCCTTTGGTTCCGACAAGGTTTTTGGATCCAAGATTTTCAATAAGCCTGTTTTTATATACATATGATGTATTATACACTACAAATAAGCAGCAGGTAACAAACATGAATAAACCTATCACAAAGATTCTGGTATTTATGGAAATCTGCTTTATCTTGTAATTGTGCCTGTTAATAAAACTTAGATGTGATAAAATAGAGATAAGAACCAACAAAAAAAGAACAATTAGCCCACGTCGAGATCCAGAAAATATTATACTAATCGAAGATAAAATCAAAATAGCATTAAAAAGAATATTTCTCTGCCATGTAATTTTCTCTGTCATTAAGAAATATATACTTATCATGGATAGAAAAACCGGCAGAATTGCAAAATTATAATCGATTGGCAAGCTTCCAATTTCAATAGTATAAGGTACCTGATAAACTGTAGTCTTCTCGCTCGAACTAAATATATTTAGCAAATCAACAATTCTGACTATTGAAATCAGTATCCCGAATACTATCAGAGTATTGATCAATGCATTAGTAATTGTTTTCAGATCATCCCTGTCTTTTGTTGTAATAAAAAGAATAAACCCAATTAAAATTAATATTAGTGCATTTACAAGATCTTTGAAAACCAGAAGGTACAATTTATATGACAGCAGAAAAGCCAGTAATAATTGTGCAGCAAGAATTAAAATCAGGTAATATGTTTTAAGGAACTGTAAAACCGAATTACCTAATGTATTTCTGTAAATAACTAAGAAATATATCAACAATATAGAAAACAAAACAAGGAACGGGAATTTAAGGAATGGTATTGCAGTTCTGAGTATATATAGTAATACCGCCAGACTAATGAGATATTTTTCGATTATTTTATTGAATTCCAGGTCTCTAGACACAATCATTATTTATAAATTGAATTTAAAATGGATATCTGGGAGGAAGAAAGTTAAAAACACATTTCATACGCTCTGATTATTCTGTTCCAATCATATAGTTTTTTTAGATTTTCAGACGGAATGAACTTTTTAAAATCTGATTCCAGAGATAAGAATTTATGCAAATCAGAAAAGGAGGAATACAAATAACCTTCATCATTCAGCGTATACCGGTTTTGAGGGCGATCAACCGAAAAAATCGGAACTCCTGAAATTATCATCTCCACCAACGAAGGTGCCGTTCCACATAGAGTATGAGTATGAATATAGGCTTTGCATTTTCTCCTGATTAGATCCAGTTCCGGTTTACTGTATAATCCGTTAATTAGTATAATATTGCTGAAACTACCCCATTTCTTCATAACCTCCATTCCATAGGAAGAATTAGTAAGGTTTGAGATCAGAACAAGAAGAAATTCAGATTTTGAGAAGCTCTCACATAGCTCATCAAGCTGATTATCTTGCAGTGATCTGCTAATAGAAAGAAAATATTCATATCTCAGAAAAGGATACTTATCAATTAAATAATCATCTATTTCCAATGTCCTATCTATCTCTCCTCCATATGGTATAACTATGACTGCGGCTTTATTTTTTTCAGGCTCAAAGATTTTATAATACTGATTATCCAGGATAACATAATCAGAATAAATAAAACTCAATTTAAAACATGCTCTTAAATATGTCTTCGCAAAGAAACCAAATTTTGGTCTCTCCCACTCTATACCTCCTACATTAGCAACAATCTTTACCTTACGAAATAATTTCAAAAAAGGGATAATTGGCATGCCTTGCACACCCAGAAATAGTAAAGTGTCTACCTTCCAATAACATAAAATGATTGACAAGAAATCATAGAACAGTCCTTCAAAACCCGAAGCTCTGAGCTTTAACCGTTTTACAATAACTCCAGATGGTACTGATTTATTTATCTGGGCTGAATCAGAAGAATTAAAAACAAGATACTCTATTTCCTCTGATTTTTTTTCTGCCAGATTTTTTACAAGTTGATCCCAGCCACCATAATTTGCATAAAGACCATGAGATCCAATAATAGCTACTCTTTTCAATCTATTCTAAATATCCCTGATAATAGTTTTCAATATATTCCTGCAAAGCAATTTTCCAATCCCTCATTATGTTTGTATTTCGTAACCTCAGCTTTCTGTTTTCAAGTCTCTCACATGGTGGTCTTTCGGCAAAATAGATATCTTTAAAGTAATCCGAGTCTACCGGATTAATCTTAATATTTTTTTCCATTTTAAGTATTTTCAGAAGTTCAGTTGCTACTTCAATACGACTAGTCTGACCGCCGCAAACCATATTATATAAACCCCATAATTCCTTCTCAATAAGAAGTTTCACATTCGTGGCAAAATCATGTGTATATGTGGGAGTACCATCTTTGTCATTTACTATGTTCAAGGTCTTGTTCCCCTGTTTGATTTGCTTCATGATCTTCTGTATGAACTTCTTATCCTTGGAAGGACCTGAGCCCATCATCCATCCGGCCCTGCATACCAGATAATGTCTAGAATTCTCGACCACAAATCTTTCTCCCATATACTTTGACCTTGCGTAAACACCAAGAGGATTTGGCATATCCCAGTCATCATACATTTCTTTTTTCCCATCAAAAATTCCGGCCGTGCTTATATATAACAGGGGGATGTTCAGTTTATTAGCAATATAAACTGCATTCTCAACCGCAATTGTATTTGTAAGATAAGTGTCGTCTGGATTTAGTTCACAGTATTCAAGATCCGTATAGGCACCTAAATGGAACAGATAATCTGGTTTAAAATCTTCAACATCTATTTTATATAAATCAAAATTTCTGAAATCAAGATATGTCAGCCAATTTTCATTAACATCTTTGTCAGTACATTTCAAAATATATTCATCTCTAAAAACTTTATAAAATGCTTCACCGAGCATCCCTCCGCAGCCGGCAATATAAATTTTCTTCATACTAAAATAAAATCAATCGTTAGTCATTTTTCTGTCTTTAATAAGTTTTGCAGGGACACCCCCAACAACTGAGTATGGAGGTACATCTTTGTTTACAATGCTTCCTGCGGCAACAACACTGTTTCTTCCCACAGTAACACCATCCAGAATGACAGAGCGGGTTCCAATCCAGGCTCCATCTTCTATTGTTACTCCTTTTCTAGTTTCTCCCTGAACATTCACAGGCAAATCAGGATCATCGAAAATATGGTTCTCAGAAAATATTGAAACTCCTGGGCCAAAAATTACATTATTCCCTATCGTTACCATCCCCCTTACCTGAATAAAACAATTCTGTGCTATTCCAACATTGTTTCCAATTTTAAGACCTTCGCCCAGGCACCTGATGACACCCGTACAATCAATTATGGAATTTCTGTGGATAGAAAAGTTTTTTCCTATATCTATTCCCGACCTGGACAATGCATTTATCTCAACGTTGTCACCAATTGTAATGGTACCACTATGACTAATATAACTCTTATGTTTTATCCTGCAACTTCTGCCTAAGAATATTATTCCTTTGGAATTGCCAAGGAAATATTTTATACTAAATCCCCTAACCATACATATTAATTTCTCTAATATGATTTTAAGAAGACTGAATGACGTTAAATTCGGATCAAGAGTATAATTTGATCTGCCCAGTTTCATAATTAATAGTGACACAAACCTTTTCATCATTACTTTAGGATATTCGTATAAACCCTCAACAGTTGTTGATAATGCTGATTTGGTGAGAAATTATCTGTAGCAAATTTTCTTGCTGAATTTGAGTAACTAATATATTCTGAGTTGGATAATGACATAGCCCTTTCAAGTGTATTTATCAAGTCAAAAATGTTTCTTGATTCAAACATGAATCCTGTTTGATTGTTTAGTATGATTTCCGGGATACCTCCAATAGCCGCACCAACTACAGGCTTACCATTTGCATATGCCTCCAAAATTGTCATTGGATTGTTTTCATACCATTCAGATGGTACAATAATGAATGATGCATTTGCAATCAAATCTTCAAGTTCCTGACCGGATTTATTGAAAAGATATTCGACATTTTGACTATTACTGACGTATTTCTCAACTTTATTTTGTAATGGACCTGTGCCGGCTATTTTAAGTTTGATATCCAGCCTTTTCATCGCCTCAAGCAATGTTATCAATCCCTTTTCGACAGACAATCTGCCAAAATATAACAAATAACTTTTGGAACTTTCAGTTGAATATGTATCAGGGATTAAAGTAAAATTATAGAGATGTGACGATTTGTCGGAGAACCTTATGTCAAACTCAATATGCTTAGCCCTGGAGAATTTGCTCACAAAAATAAAATGATCAATATATTCGATTGGATCTAAAAGATACTTGCGTGTATATGCTTCAATTGTTAGTATTGAACTGTAGAAGATATTCTGCTCCAAACATTTGTTGATTGAACATTGCAAAAAGAATTTGTTTTTACATTTTTCACAAATCTGATTTTTTCCATCGAGGAATGCATTGGCAGGACATAAAATTCTATAATCATGAACAGTCTGAATAATTGGGATATTATACTCTTTTAGTACTTTTAGGATTGAGGCAGTAAGACCTCCATAGAACAGATGTATATGCGCAATATCAGGTCGAAAATCCTCTATGAGCCTTTTTAGATTATTATATGAGGTGGTGTTATAGAGGTAGTTCTTAACGCCTTTAATTTTATAAATAATACCATTATGACGATAATTATCCAATGGAATAAAGTACCTGGTATACAGACTCTCAACATTAAGTGAATTCAAGGTACTAAAATTCGCAACTGAATGATTATTCTCTTCCAGAAGCTTAATGGTATTAAAATATACCCTATCAGCTCCTCCTTTTATAAAATGATGATTATTGATCAGCAGAATTCGCATTAATTTAAGTTATCCGATTTTAAATTTACTATTTTCAACTGCACAACAAAACACAAATAATTGGAAAATAACTCCTAAGAGTTAATTATTGAAATATAGTCTGAAGCTATCTTGGCAGCCATTGAATCCCAGGATAGCTCTTTGGCTCTTTTAACCGCACCAATGCTCAGAGTATCAATAAGACTCGGTTCAGTACATAATTTTTCTAGCGCAATCCTGAAGCCTTCCACACTTTTTTCCCGGGAAATATACGGTACTTTAATTCCACATGTCTCATTTATAGCAAATTTCATCCCGAATGAATCATGACAGATTACCGGAAGACCTGCCGAAATAGATTCTAAAATAACTGCAGAGGCTGCTTCTTTTATGCTAGTATGAACCAGTGCATCGGAGTTTCTCATTTCTTTGAATACATCATCTTTTGAGATAAGGCCAATCCACTTAATGTTAGACAGTGTTAAACTAATAGCCAATTTCTGGTAATATTCTTTCTGAGGTCCGTCACCAATGATTTTAATTTCAAGTATCTTCTTTAATATTTCGCTCGACCCAACTGCATTCAACAAAATATCAAGAGCTTTCAGGTGGTATAATCTTCCAACCCAGAGAATAGATATTATATTTGTATTATGGTATTTCACCTTGTCACCTATAACCTCATATGCACCCATATCTAAAAGGTTTTCAGAATATGTATTTTTTTTTGAAAAAAAATGACCATCATCAGAGGTGACATAATATACTAATCTTGCTTTTTTTATGGCAAGATGGATACGTCTGTTAAGGTAAAACTGAGTATAATTGAGAAAGTTTCGTAGGGTATTATAGAATATTTCGTTAAGTGGCATATCTGTTATATACTGAAATGGAATCCTTGACAATCCACTTGTAGGACCCCAAACGAATGGAAGATTAATTTTCCAGAGAAAACCCGGTTCCCGAAAAGAAATATGGTTAAAGTGATGCACCAAGTCGTATTCTCTATCTTTTAATAATTTTTTTACAGCCCTAAAGACTTGTTTCTCCCAATATTTAACTCCCATAAAATAGAGAAAAGATAATCCCACACTGGTTTTTTTGCTAGATATTCTTCGGTTAATTGAAGCAATCTTTTTTGTGATTAAAGGTTGTGGAACCGGAAAAAATTCAATACCCGGTATATTTCCGTTTTTTTGGATGTAATCATATATCTGGTTTTTATAATTATTCGTATCAAACTGATTTGATTCTGCATAAAGCAACGTAATATCATGATAATATCCTAATCGAGTAATTATATTCCAACCTGATGCACATTCTGATCCTACAACTGGTGAAATTTCGTGTGCAGAAAGCAACACTTTGAGCCTGTTTGACGATGACTTAATCATTGCAAAAATCCACTTTTTGAAGTCAGTATAATTCCATCGTCTAGACTCGTTAAGGCCCGGGTAAGAACAAGCTTCATCTTAGATATATCAGGCTTGCGACGTGTCATATCTCCCTCCTTTAATGGATCAACATGAATAATTTTAGATTTAGAGTTTAATAGTATAATAACTTTTTTTGCTAAATCCAAAATCGTAACTTCCTGATCACTTCCTATATTAATTACTTCATTATTAAAACTCGACTGATTTAGAATTCTTTCAGTTGTTTCGAGATTATCATCAATATAACAGAATGTACGTGTTTGTAAACCATCACCATAAATAGTAATATCTTTATTCTGCTGAGCCTGCCTAATAAATTTAGAAATTACGAAATCTGTACTCTGCCGTGGACCATATGTATTGAAAAAGCGAAATATTGTATAATTCAAGCCATATTCAAGGTGATAAGTTCTAAAAAATGCTTCCCCTACATTCTTTACTATTGCGTATGGAAGCCGTGAATTGAGTGGTGTTGTATCTTCATATTGGGGTATTTCAACAGGCTCACCATAAACTTCAGAAGAAGATGAAAAGAAAACCTTCTTAATAGATGTATTTTTTGATAAATCGAGTATATTTTTTATTCCTTCAATATCATTCAATACCATTTTTGGATTATCAATAGTTCGCTTTACACCAACAACAGCTGCATAATGAAATACATAATCAAACTTATGACATAGCATAATAGCGCTTATCTCGCTATAATTATTAACATCACTCTTTATAAAAGTTATGTTGCGCTTGTTTGAAGGTATTTTCGAAGGATCTCCCGTTAATAAATTGTCAACAATGACTATTTCATTATTCTCATCATTGGAAAGTCTATCAGCGAGACTTGAACCAATATTACCTGCCCCCCCTGTTATTAATATTTTTCTCATTTTATCGCACAAATTTTATGAATATTTTAATTTTGCAGCTCACATAATAAACAATTTCAAGATTATCTATTTTGTTTTTCAATAGAAATTAAATATTTGAAGTGTTAAAAATCTAAACCACAATAATTTACTGGGAAAGAAGCAAACTTCCAATATCTTGTACTGTCGATATTCTTTCAATCTCATCATTATCAAAATTGTAAAATGCAGTAATTGTATAAGAAGGATCAATCCGTCTGTCAGACCTAAATCCGTGATCTCCAGTTATAATAATCTTATAAGTATTAAGGTCTGGCACAGATTTAAGATAATTCACTATTTTTTTGTTACAGAAATTCCAGAAAGTTATGTAATTGTCAAGATTCCTTTCTAAATACGAAAACTCATTTTCAAGGTAAAAAGGACCATGCGGAAAGAGGAAATGAACATAAACAAAAATATTCTCATTTGGCCCTAGGTTTTTTAAATACTCCAGAGACTGTTTTTCCACTTCCCTGTTATATCCTGCATTGGATGCTGAGTCTTCTTTCAGACTTGACAAGACCATAGGATATATTGACAAGCTGAGTAAAAGTTCAAATTCATTATAGCTATATGGACCTTGCCAACTGTAAAATGATTCATGATTCCCAATATTAAAAAAGCTGAAATTTTTGAATTTATAACCCTTTTCGTGAAGACTGTTTATTACTGCTGATTCTTTGAGTTCCTTTGATGCATTTTCATGAGATTCATCTCTAAACGACAGATTAGAATTCCTGTTAAAGATCATATTCAATGAATTGATTGTAGAGTTTTTCAATGTATGTGATGTTTTTACAGTGAATCCAGCAGAATCAAGAAAATTTCTTAAATCGTTAGGTTCTTCATTACTTTCCTGATAGTTTTCCAACTCGTCCCATGAGCTATATTCATCAAGAAGAATTAACAAAATGTTTTGTTTTGCGTATTTATTTACGCCGTCATCCGAATAAGGGATCCTAGTAGTTTCATTTTCATTATCCCTTAAGGGACCTTTTTCAGTAACGATTCTTCCTGAAATAGTCACTCTGCCTATGTTACCTATAATCAAAACTGCAAGAAATGTATTAAAAATCCTAATTGTATTATCGAACTTTGACTTCAATATAAAAGAAAGAAATGCCAAAACCAATAGAAAGGCTATAAGCAAATCCCTGATTCTCAGATAAAATGTCAGGTATTTGTTAAGGAATTCTGTAGCATATACCAGAAAACCAGCAAGGTTAAGTAACAAAAATGAACTGAAAACTATAAAAAGATATCCAGCTTTTGTTTTGTTGGACTGGAAGGTGTTTAACAGCAATGTAGCCAGAAACTGAAACCCGAGAATAAAGCAGAACAATTTAATTCCGGATAAAGTAAAAAGTATTTCAAAATCTGCATGATGATTTAAATAATAGATCGAACAATATGAAGTATAGACCAGAATTAATGAAAAATGAATTCGTAATGATTTTTCAGGATTCAAAGCCAGTTCTTTTAGAAAAGAGAAATAATTCACGAGTTTCATTAATTTTAATATTCTTCAATACCTTGAAATTATCTGAGAATGCACCTAGAAAGTAATTCCTATCATAATATTTCAGTCTTGTTGGATTAGTATGGGCCACTATTTTTACCTTTTCATCATCAGATGAGATAAATTCTGTTATAAAAAGCTCCTTTGAGAGGTTACAGAACAGCTTTGATTGCTGATGTAAATCTATGCTTTCTGTGAAGTATAAATGGTGTATAATTCCAAGAGCAGAAACTAAATCCGATCTTATTCTTTCGATCAACGATTTTCTTTCTGTATTCATCCATCCAAGACCGGGATCAGGATTTACAATATCCGAATTAACTATTGCCCATTTTTTTCCCGACCCAAAAGGATATGTCGCTGACAAAGTGGAATATAAATGCTCGCAACAAACTATGTCTTTTTCCAGACAGATTATTTCATCTAAAAATTCTAGAAAGACAGAAGAATATTCTCCAATATTTGATCCTATATCAAGAACTCTTATTTTTTCATCAATATCCTTTAAAATTTCAGTTAATGCTTTTCGCTTTTCAGTAAAATAAGCAAGATCAACATCTCTATCATAATATCCTGACCAAAAGCTATTCCGGCTAGCAATTCTCTTCCGAATAGATTGTAGATAGGTTAAGTTCCATTCAAGCAGATTCTGTAATTTTTGTTTTGAGTTTTTATTTCCTGTTTCAGGTCTGTCATTTGTATAAGATTCACTTTTTACCCTACCTCCGATTTTATAATGAATTAGTTCATACAAATTCAGAATAATTTTTAATGGTAACAGACTTATTTGATATTCAAGAGTGAATCCATCTAGGTTACTCCATAATGATTTAAGATTAGTAATTATATTATATTTAATGAGTGTTGCAGGGTAAACAAAATGTCTGAGAAACTGACCGTATGGAACCCATGGATAGAATCCAACTGCTCTTTTAACAGATAACAGATCTAAAAAAAAGATTTTGTTATTCTGAAATTGTATATTAAAAAAAGAAGCATCTTTTAGAGTTAGACCTGATTCCATCAGTTTCAGTTGCGTATATATTGTGAAACAACCTGCTTCAAGAAGCATCGTTGGAGTCCATTCCCAGGGGTATGTAATCGGTTCAAGTTTTTCTACCTCTAGAATTTTCAGAATTCTGGAGCTATTTAATCCATTTTCCTTGAGTTTATCACATAGTTCAGAAGAGAGTTCTGATGTAATATCATAATGAGAGGGAATGGCAAAGCAATCAAAAAAATCTGGTTGCAGTAGATTCATTTCCTTTTCCCAATCAGTAAGGATAATCCTGAATAACTTATCATCCTTGCTGACAAGGAAACCATCAGGATCCCTGAAGGAAGCTTGTTTCATTTTTTGAAAAAATGAGAAAAGAAATTAACAATGAATAATTTAACTTTTCTGGAAAATGCAATCAGGGTTACAAATCCGGCGATTAGCATTTGAAACAGTAATGTTCCGGTTCCAGGATCAATATAAAGCAGATATCCCATTATTTAGTATTTGATTAGGTTAGAAAATAAGTAATAGCCAATCTCGGATCTTCAATAATCATGATAATTATAAATCATCTAGGGACTTTTGTATAATCGATGCAATTACATAATAACCATTTGCAGTTAGATGGAATCCATCGGAGAAATATAATGTTTCTTGACAAGAATTATACTTCCCAATTCTTCCATCTATATCAAGATCAATTAATCCATCAGAAAATTCTCTATAATTATTTCTTATCAAGTCATATTAAATAAATCTTTCTTGACCTCCATATTGAATAATTACAGATGGCAAAGTTGCAGCAAGAATTATTAAACCTTTCTTCTTATACTTCTTACAAAAAGTTTCTAAACTATTGAACTCAATTTGCGGTAATCCTCCTGATCCAATATCATTTGTACCGATTTGGATTATCATAATCTCTTTCTTTCTTGTTTTATATAATTTTGGGCCGATTATACTATCTAATTCAGTCATTTTCAAGCCAGCAATCCCCAAATTAACTTTATCCTTGTTTGCAATAACATAATTAGAAGGCGTAAAGCTTTGATAAGGTTTTATATAGCCAACTGTTAATGAATCACCAATAAAATATATAGTATGTTTTCTAATTATCGTAAAAGAAGACAAAAGAATAATACTAAATACCAGAAACTTTTTCATAAACCTTAATTCTAAATCAACTCGAATCAATTTGTACTTACTATTTCAAATATGGGAGCCAGCTTTTGATGCCTAAAATTTAATTGTAGAATCGCTACTTAGTAATATTAGTACGATATTTATTGATATGATAGTAGCATAAACCAGTAACTCCAGAGTGTAGTAATACAAATGATGGTATTTCAGGGTTATATAAAGTAAATCCATCATTTGTCATTACGATAGTTATAAGAATTATATAAAAACATAATCCTCTAATCGTTGAATCGTTACATAAACGCATCAAATGAATGCTTGATATTAATGGGAAAAACCAAAGTAGTAAAAATATTGTAGCACCTATAAAGCCTAACTCTGCCAATATATGAGGCCAGTATGTATCTAATAGTGTATGACCGCCACGTGCAACAATAATAGGTGAGTTACCTCCTATTTCAGAAACGCCATAATCAATATGTACTTTACTATACCCTCCAATGATACTTGCAAGACTAGCGAAGGTTCCCATACCGCTTCCAAATGGGAAAAAGTCTTTAGCAATCTTGTAACTAGCTACGTACATCGCAACTCTGACATGACCTTTGGGGCCAACCCTATTATAATAATCAATATTTAATTTGACATCTTTCTTAACATTATCACCTACAAAGGCAAAACTTATGAGAAGGAAAAAAATACCGTATAATAACAGCTTAATTCTATTCCTGGAAGATAAATAGTAATAAGCAAAAACCAGCCAGATAATGATATTACCTAACATTGATTTTTTTAGTATGGTCAAAAAGACTCCGAAACTTAAAAATACGGCATAAAATATGTATTTTTTTTCACCAGTCATGACATATAGCGAAAAGGTAAGGACTACACCAATATTCATTGCAGAACCAAAAGCTCCCAATTCTCTGAACATACCTGGAAGCCGTCTTAAGGAAGTATGTGCTAAAAGTCCCTGTATAATTGGACCAATTGACATAATTAAGAAAAACAACAACAAGATCTTAAGAATCTTAATCACAACATTTAGGTCTGATTTTGTATTTGATCCCAAAACAAAAAGCCCTATAAACAAAAAGGTGAATCCAGTCCCAAGTATATAATTAAACAATTTAACAGGAACGAATATGCGAGCAAGAATTAAGTATATAATAATTAATATGATATTAAATATATAAAACTTATTCAGAATTATTGGCCTGCCAAATATCACCCAGTTTATTAAAAATAATACTAAAATGGCCATATGTCTGAATCCTAATGGAAATGAGATTATTCCAGCCTTCTGAATCCATTCAGAAAGGAATACCAATATTGCGACTCCTACAACGCTGAATGTAATCCAGGATATCTTCAATAAGTTTTTTAAACTATGCCTTAAAATATTTTTCTGCATCAGATAATCTGGTTTAAATGATCATCGAATGTATGTTTAATTGTTTTCAATATAAGGTATCAAATTTCCGTTAACAATATCTTCCCAGGAGTATTTTCTGGAATCTTTCTGTATTCCTTCAGTATCATATAAGTTTCTACGATTATATATTTCCTTCAGACCGGTATATATATCTTCAACAGAGTCTTTAATTATTATCCCGTTTGAATAGTTTATTACTTTTTTATTTTCTTTAGTACCTGTGGCTATTACAGCCATCCCGCTCAATAAATATTCATATGTTTTGGTTGGTGGTTGATGTTCATAATGATTCTCAATAGGTATATATGACATTCCTATGTTATGATCATTTAAATATTCAGTAAGTTCAGGATATCTTATAACCCCTTTATAGAAAATATGATCGGTCATTTTTTCAGTTTCGATTGTAGTTACGATCTTATTAATTTCATCTTCAGACCCGAAGCCTATGATAGTATAGTGCATCGGAATTTCATCACAGTATTCCCGAAAGAACTTTGCAAAGGCAATTATTGTATTAGAAATATTCCTCTGATGGAATGTTCCAACATAAAGTATACTTAATGAATCGAAGTTTTTGTGAACAAGAGGGAACAATGGAGCGCCAAGCGGTAAAATATGGCATCGCACAGGAAGGCGCAGAAAAGTTGCTAAACCTTCAGTGATAACAGAAATATTCTTAAACAAGCGAGATTCAAATGATAAAATGGTATTATAAAGCAATCTTTTGTACTTATTATTAAAAATGTAACTTGTTCTGATATCTAATACTATCTTATTTCCTGAAAATAATCGAATAATACCACAACCAATAAAGTAATTTATCATAATAAAATCAAAATTTTCACGCTTCAGCACTTCGCGAACCTTCCTGAAAAAGCAGATTTTATTTGCAAGTTCTTTGCTTCCTCCATTAACATGAATTAAATTTATTTTATCATATCTTATGATATCTTTCCCTTCATCGAATCCCACATAGGTAATTTCATAATATTCCTTCAAAAAGAAATAATAGTAATAAGTATCTGTAAGACTACCGAAGGGTCCGGGATTTATAAAAACAATTTTTTTCATTAAAGATCTCTGACAATTTCTGTATTCTTAATATTGTTTGCCTAGAAATCCCTGAAGAAAGCTTTCAATCTTAACAGAATTTACCTGTGAATTGAAATGACTTCTTGAAAATTCTTTTGCCTTTAATCCAACTCTTATTACTAAAGATCTGTCTTCAATATATTTTGCAGTATCGCTCACAAGAGTCTCAAAATTCCTTGAAATTGAACCCAGCTGATTATGATATATTAGATCATCAGGATCATAGTAAAGACTTATCGTAGGTTTCCCGAATGACCAGGCCTGTATCATCACATTTGGGAATCCTTCAGGATCACAAGTATGAACAAGAAAAAGAGAATTGGCTATAATACCATTAGTTTCCTCAACTGTCTTAAAACCAAGGTAATATAAATTAGATGGCTTTGTAGCATCATCCAGAACAATTTCATACTTTTTGTCCTGTATCTTTCCTACCATAATAAAATCAGTACTTGAATCCTGGAACTCTTTAGCAAGTTTCAAGAAAGCTTCTGGATTCTTTGTAGATTTCAGATTCGAAACCCAGACAACATATGGTCTGTTCCAGGCAAATGAAGTATATGTCAAATTTACTGAATTGGGGATCGTTATTTCTCTCGATACAGGCAATTTATTTGTCTGATTATTTAATTGTGTTATCACACCATCAATAAAATAAAATCCCAGATAATTCAATAAATAATCAATTTCATAAAAAACAGATCCAATTGTGTGTTTTATTAACTTAAAAAGCCTCAGATTATTTCTTTTTCTTTTAATCCATATTTCAAAATCAGATGGCCCCGAAATGGCAAATACAAACTTCATTCTGCATAGTTTGGCGGCTATCACAGATTTTAGTAATTTAGTTCTGTTATATCTCCAATATATAATGTCAGGGTGCTCTACTTTAATGATACTTATGAGTTTCAAAAAATTCAGTGTTGTTCCAATAACCTTGTATGGTACTGAATAATCTTTCTGAAAACCATTAACAGCAAGATAAATAATTTTGTGCCCTCTCTCACTGAGCCTAGATGCAATAATATCACTTTGTACCTCACTTCCACCTAGATAGTCCCTAAGGTGTTTATTAATTATTAAAATTCTCAAGTTAAAGAAGGATTATGGAATTAATAATCTCTCTAAGTTAATACATGTCTTTATAGATTGTAAACGCACCAAATAGTTGTGGATATTCATAACATTTTCAAAACCATCTCGTCGAATATATTAAAATAGAATGAGTGCAAGTTGGGTTTTTTCATGTAAAACAATTCGTTATTCCTTGCTCAAATAATACCTATTATAATTGAATTAGTAACTTTCTGCCTGGTTTTTTGCAGCTATTTAATATTTTACTTATTCTTAAAAGCAACATAAGGAATTTTTTTTATTAAACTAATTTTATTCTTATGCGATCTAAAAAAAGTGAATCTCTCCTTATTCCTTTCAAAATAATCATCTGTACCAGAAATTCTTTTAGCAGGTACTCCTGCAATAATGCTGTTAGGTTCAAATTTACCCTTAACTACTGATCCTGCAGCTATTATGCAATTATCAGCTATTTCAGTATTTGGAAGAATTATCGAATTTAGTCCAATAAATACATTGTTACCTATCTTTATTCTTCCAAATAGCTCGATATCCGGATATTGTTCTCTGAAAACCCAAACACCTCCGTCATGAGTGATGAATTGAACACCATCTGTAATAGTTACATGGTCTCCAATTTCAATAAGAAATGGTTCTGTTGAAAAAGATGTTGAGAAAAATCTACAATTTTTACCGACAACAACACCCAGGCTTTTTGCAAATTCAATATTATAAAATTCAGCAATTTTCTCAGGATAAATAAGAATTTTAAACCTTCGGAATATTTTTTTAATAATCATTGTTTATTATAAATTTTTCTAAGCAAATTCAAAAATAATCCAAAAAAACCATATTTTTTATAAGCCACTTTAATCCTTCGCTTTGAAGAAAAATAAAGATGTTTGTATTTTTCTATTTTCAGTTTTTTTAGTTCACTGTTTTGAAATTCTTCATTTTTTTCAGGAGTATTATTTCTTGAATTTATTAATGATGTTAATCCGTCAGGGTAATCTGAACTTACAGGATGATTATTTATTAGGTATTCCCATATTTCAATATGCTTTTTAGTATAATCTTCCCATGTCCATGTTTTTACTGAAGTCAGTAGGCTTTCTTTCTCCCTTTGCAGCAGTAATAAAATAGATTCCAGGTCTTCATAAGAAGTAAAGGGATGCGTAATTCCGTTAGGAGCGTCCAGATGGTACCCTTGTTCTGTTACAATAGTTTTTACACCTGCCGCCAGGGCATCAACAAAACCCATTTGACCCTCATCCATCCCCATGTATAAATAATAATCCAATCCAGATATAAAAGCAGCATATTCACTGTAGATGAACTTATTGAAATAGACCACTTCAAATCCATTTTTCTCTAATTTCTGCACCTGGGGTTCCCAAAATTCTCCCATTATTTTAAAAAGAAAATACCTTGGATCAAGTTTATTTGCCAATTTATCAATAAAAAACTCGCGTTTACGACCATCTTCCTGTACCCGGCATGACCAACCGATTACTATTTTTCTTATAGGCATTATTCCATCGTGAGCAGGATTGACATAACACAATTTGTTTTTATCAATCCCCAGCATCGCCAATTTATTGGAGGTTTCCTTCGACATACAGATTAGCGCGGATGCATTTTTAGCCTGTTCTGATATGTATTTCAGTTTATCGATATTATCAATATGAGTGATCATTAATGTTGTGATACCTTTATTTGGACATTCATATACATTATAAGGAATGTAATGATTTACATCGGCATTTTCATCCGGAGTTTCTGCAATGTCAACTTCAATGCCATATTCCTGTAAATTTTCATACAATTTGTTGACAAACTTGCCAAAAATCCATTGAAAACAACTATTCAGACAAACTATTCTTACCTTCATTTATACCAATATTACCTTTTATAATTGTTAATAATTTCACAAATAAATTCGATTTTATCTTTGGTCATGTTGCTGCCAGAAGGCAAATAAAATCCATTTTCAGAAAGATTATCCGTTACAGGATAATTACCATCAGGACTGCATCCATATTTAATAAGGGATGGCTGTCTGTTCATGCCAATAAAAAAAAGACGAGTCTCGATATTGTTTTCTCTCAAATGATTAATTAATTCTGTCCTCGTGCGTCCATATAATTCTGAGTCAATAACCAATCCATTCATCCAGTGAACATTTAAGACATCAGATCTGGTTTCTTGAATTGAAATTCCTGGTATGGTTGTCAAAAACTGCTGATAAAAATTCCGGTTTTTAATTCTCAGCGCTCTGTACTCATCTGCTTTCTCTACCTGAGCCAGGCCGATAGCTGCATGTAGATTTGACATTCTGTAATTATAACCTATATCAGAATGGTTGTAATTTCGAGGGGCATCCAGTGGAAAGCATAAGTTTTTATAATATCTGCTTCGATCATACAGAACTTCATTATTTGTGACTACCATTCCACCTTCTCCTGTTGTCAAATTCTTATTTGCAAAAAAACTAAAGGCAGTAATATCGGCTAAATTTCCGGTTTTTTTTCCTCGATATTCTGCACCATGAGATTCTGCTGCATCTTCAATAATTTTCAGATTATATTTTTTAGCAATCTCCCATATTTTGTCCATTTCACAAGGCTGACCAAAAATTGAAACAGGCATTATAGCTTTGGTCCTTATTGTGATTTTTTCCTCAATCCTGCTAACATCTATATTCCATGTATCTGGTTCTGCATCAACGAATACGGGTATTGCACCGATATAGCATGCAGCAAATGCTGAGGCAATCATTGTAAAGTTTGGAATAATAATTTCGTCGCCTGGAGCAATTCCTGCAGCAACCAGTGCAAGATGAAGAGCCATTGTCCCATTACATACAGCTACGCCATATTTAACCTGACAATATTCAGCAAATTTTTCTTCAAATGCCTTAACATATTTTCCAGATGAAGAAATCCAGCCGGTGCTTATGCAATCCTGCACATACTCCATCTCCCTGCCATTCAAAAACGGTTCACAAACAGGAATGAAATCCATAAATTCTATTTTATTATTATTATATCATTATTATCCTTAAAACGGATCTTATCCAATTCTCCTGCATAAGGACCCTGCTTTATCTCGATCATTTCAATTTCTTCAATAACTTCAAATCCATGTCCCCCTTCGGAGAGCAGGATGACATCCCCTGCATTTAGTATATAGCTTTCCACATATTTCTGTTCATTGGTATAAAAATCCACTCTCAGTTTTCCTTTCCGGATAAACAATACTTCTTTGGTAAATTGAACAATGCGCTCAACCGGATTGTGAATATGTGGTTCAATAACTTTACCTTTCTGATGTCTCATGAATGCCATCTGCTGTGAAGAATCATCAGGAGTGACAAATTTAACTCCGAAATCGCAAAATTGATTCCTAATTATAATTGCAAATATTTTGTCATCATGCATTATTTCTGTTATCATAACATAATTCCTCTTAAGTCCGACTCTTTACCAAGTCTGTCAAACTTTTGACTATTTTTTTTAAGAACCAATAAACCAATATTATGAATTTTGATATTTTTCTTAATAAAGAAGATTTTGCGTAGATCAAATAAATGAATGCAGTCAGAGCCTTGCGCAGTTTAACAGATGCTGAAATTGAATAAACTGCCATTTCATAATTATGACACTGGAGGTAAACTATCCCTAAAGATAAATATTTAGTGGCGAGAACTTTTTCGCCACAATAATGAAGTATATCGTCCTTATATTTATTAATCAGCTTATGACGCCCTTCTGCAACCAATTTCACATTCCTGGAGATACTGGGTTCATTGCCTTTCACATCACCATCATTATGTATTATAGCAAGAGGTTCTTTAACAAGTCCGATTTTGCATAATTTAGAGATCCTGAAACAAAAATCGTCATCCTGACCATAAACGAATGAAGGATCAAATGGGGAAGAACCAAGACTGTCAATTATATTCCTTTTTACTACAATTGTGATCATATAAGACAGATATCCCTGAAGGAGTACTTCTTTGTATACATTCCCCTGCAAATGAAATTGATATCCATCATAAAGAACCCCGTTATTGGTGCATCCGTATGCCTTTGAATAAACAGCTCCGACTGAGCTATCTTTAACGAATAGTGCCTGAATATTTTCCAGAAATTCTGGAAGCCACTCATCATCCGAATCCAAGAAAGCGATGTACTCTCCTCTTGCCTGACTAACACCAAAGTTCAAGGCAGGATTTTGACCTCTGTTCTCATTTTGTCTGAAATATCTTACCCGCGGATCCGTTATTTTCATCATAACCTGTTGAGTATCATCTTGAGAACCATCATCAACAAGTATCAATTCAAAATCACCAAATGATTGCGATAAAACACTATTGATTGCCCGAGGAAGCAACCTTGCCCTATTGTATGTTGGAATTATTACAGAGAAATGTGGATGTGCAGAGTCAATTATCATTATTTGATCAACGACTGAATGTAAACTAATGTGATTTAAAACAGAGATTTTTAAATGATCATAAATAAGTTAAAGATAACTTAGAAACAAATTCAAAGAATCGTAGTATAACCTATCAACTGAGAAGAGATTCGTTGCTCTTTCTTTATTTCTTTTTACAAGTTCTTTAGTTACCTGTTGATTATTCCTGAAGAACAGGATTTTAGCAGCAAGATCTTCAGAGTCTCGGGGATTTGCCAGATAAGCTGTATAATCTGAACCTACTACCTCCACAATTCCATCGATTCTAGAACCAGTAAATGGGACACCGACAATCATTGATTCAATTGCAACATTTGACAATCCCTCGGAAAAGGTGCATAATACAGAAATATCCACTGCGTTTAATATATCGGGAATACTTTCGATTTCATTCAAAAAATAGGTTCTTTCAAGAAGATTCAGATCCTTGGATAATTTAAGCAAATAATTGTATTTGTCATCATGCCTTCCAACAAGTAACAACTTAAATTTTTCTTTATCACTACAATTTGAATCATCAACGATTTTCTTGAATGCCCTAATTAATGTTTCATGATCTTTGTCCTTATGCAAATTTGCGACCATGCATATTAAATAATCATTTTCACTAAAAGAGAACCGTTTGCGCCATTCCTGCCTGTTTACATTTATTTTAATGGTCTCTATTCCGTTATTGACTAAAAATATTCTCTGTTCTATAGTTGGAAACATTTTAACAAGAATATCCCTGCTCCCGAGTGAATTTGCAATGAAGCAGGTAGCATTGCTAACTGCCTTTCGAGTTATACTGTTATTAATTAATCCGATTCCTTCATCACGCTGGTTCCAAAAACAGGCTTTGGCACCAGTATACTTCCAGATCAATGAAGTACAGATATTGGGGCCGTTGGTATATGGAAGCAATACTGTCGGCTTAAAAAGTCTTAACCTAAAAATATACAACAAAGTTTTGTATAATTTTACTATGGTAAAAAAAGAATCCGGCATTTTTTGTATCCTGTAAGGAATACCTAACTTTTCCAGTCTTAGTGCAGCTTTCCCTGTTTTATTCCCGAATAAAATAAAAAAGACTTTGTAAGATTGAATCTTCTGAAGTTCATTACCCAATAGAATAGCTTGTTTTTCAGCTCCTCCAATTTCAGTGGTCCCCAATATGAAGATGAATTTTAATTTCAGTTTATTAGTATTCATCTGAGAAGGAAGGCACATTGAAATTCAGTTATAACCAAGTTATTAAAATTGCATAATAAATAAAAATCCCATACTCAACCCCTATTATTTATTATTGCTTACAAAGGAAATAAAATCTTCAACCTGAGCATCTTCAGGCCAGATATCCGTTTCATGCCAGGTTAAAGTATCATCCCAGAAACCATGACAATTATGAACTGCCCAATCAGCAAATGCGTAACTAATTTCACATACTACTGGTTTATCATTTTTGAACAAAAAATCATATGCCATAGATTGAAATCTGCCAAGTTTTGACAATTTAAACGCTTCGCTAATACATCTCTGATCAATTTTTGCAGGATCATAATCTATATTACCACTTCCTGAGGCCCTGAAGTCTTCGGATCTGTTAAATCGTCTGAAACCGAATGCCCGGTTACCAATAATAGAAATGCGAGTGTCATATTGATTGTTATTCAAAAACTCCTGAAAATAAATATATCCTAATTCAGGTTTCCACCAGGTTGGTCTTAATCTTGGGAAATCACCAAACAAAATATAACTAATACTATCTTTTATCCGAAAGATAGTTTGCTTCATCAAATTAGTTGTTAATGGAATTATTGTCTGGTTTTTATACTCATTCATTGTATAAGGGAAAATGCCGTATCGAAATGATTTATTAATTAGTTCGATTGCATGTTTCTTATTTTTCACCTTTAATACGTTTGATGATCCGGCTCCAGATGACAATTTGAAAACAACAGGAAATTGTACTGAATCTGTCCATTTTAATGCATATTCAATATCCCAGAATATCCATGTTTCAGGCATTGATGCGTTTAAGGAGCTAAGAAGATAATACTGCGCTACCTTTTCATCATAATGCCAAGCAGTAGCAGTATCTGGAAAGACAGGTTTATGTAAATAATTTTCAATAACATACAAAATCATCCTTGCAGATTGTTTGTCAAATGGTGTATGTTCCCACAGGCACATTATCCCATCACATTTCATTGCCTTTTCAAGTGCATCTGGCATTAAAAGATTCAGACACAATACATCTATACCAGATTTTTGAAGCTTTTCAATCCATTTCCTTGAATAAGACTGGCTATCTTCATTACCACAGTGAACACCTATAGTCATACCAGTATCAATAATATTAGACAGGTTTTATCCCAAATTTCAAAAAAATAACTTTTACTGAAAAATTCGGCCATTTTTTCTGAGTTCACAATCTATTCGCTTACAATCAAATATTCCTCAAATAGTATTTATGCTTCAAGTATATAGAAAACTATGCTTTTTTTTTCTAACTAATACTAAAGCTTCTGGAGAAAAAAATCTATTTGACATATTGAGACGATTAAGTAAACCTGTTATTCTTAATACAATTTTCAAAAAAGGTTTTGCTGCATTTCTGATATCAGGATCATTTATATCCAGCCAGATTTTAAATTCAGAGAAGTAGCAAGCATTCTGAATTTCAATATTTTCCAATGACAAAACAGTTCTTTTAAGACTATTCAGATTCATAATCTTTATATTATGTGAATCAAGCATCAGTTTCATCCGGGATTTTCTGTAACAAATTTTCCTGATTAAGAACTGAAATGGAGTAAGTGCCGGCACTGTTAGTAACATGTAACCACCAGGTTTAACATGGGTCCAGTGCTTTTTTACAACATCTGGATAATTCTTAAAATGTTCGATGAAGCCGCAGGAATAAACAAAATCGAATGATTCTGGTGAATCCCATTCTAAAAAATCCTCTTGAATAAAATTAGCTGATATCCCCTGCACCAAAAAAGCTGTTGAAAGTGTTTGTATCCTTTCAGAAAAATCAATACCTGTACAATTAAAATTGAATTGTTTGGCCAGAAATAAAAGTGTGGTTCCAGGGAAAGCACCAATTTCCAGGCACTTGTACTTGGGATTTTGAACGAAAATATTTTCTATTTTACCAAACCATGTTGGGCAGACTCCCCCTTCAGGCAGTTTACTGACAACTTTTTGAATATTAAGCCAGTAGTCTACATTTGTTAATATGTTAGTTTTATCTTCAGTCATATTACATTTAATTATCTTACTTTTTTAATGAATGGCTTGATTTTTTCAAGCATTTCATCCCAAATCTTATCTTCAGTATAACAGTTTATAGTTCTTCTCCAGCCTTCGCAGGCAATTCTGCGTCTTTCATCTTCATTATGGAGATAATATGAAGTATAATCGACGCACTCTTTAATAGTATCAAAGCCAACAGCTTCGACACCTAATTTATATAACATCCCGAGATGGCTGCTGTTATTTCCGATCAGCATTACTCCATTTGCTGGCAATTTAAAGGTTCTGGATGTAGCGGGTCCAACAGATTGATCAAGGTTCCATCCTAGTTTTGTCTGTCCATATAATTTAATCTGCTCGTTAAGAGGCAAATACTTATTTGGCCATCCATAGCCATAAACGAGAGTATCAGGATAATAAATCAATAATTTGTTTAAAATATAATCACGATGTTTATCTTTTGAACCCAGAAAAACGATGGGTATATCTCTCTCTCCGTTTAATATCTTTTCCTCGGTTATTGTTAAATCTCGATCAGAGTCATATACACCTAAGGGAAGATAGGAAACATGATCAATTCCCCACCCTGTATACATATCTATACAGCCTGAATTTCCAACAAAACAATAATCATATGCCGGTGCTACATAATGTGATAAATGCTCTGAAGCTTCAGGATCATCATGGCAGGTAAAAACATTAAAGGTGGGAAGAGTTTTAATAAACTCAGGATGCAGGTTAGCTCCTCCATAATTAATCAGAATGTCAGCACCTTCAATTTCTCTGAGCAGTAATTCGTACTTATTAAGAAGTGTCCGATCCTTACTTTTCCATAAAGAATCCAGTTCAGACCATATTAGCAAAGGACCCGGAGCTGACAATGGCAGACAGAAACTTTTAATATTATAACCTCTATATCTCATCCTTTCAATTCTCTGCTCGGTCAGATTTTTTATTTCAGAATTCATTGCAGGGAAGGCATAAAAAAATCTTAATGATTTCATATCAATAAAATCAGGAGGACCGGATTCTTCCTTAATTACGATCTTAGATCCTTCATTTTTCCTTACCAACAGGTTTTTTTCTGGTTTAAACAGAATCGTAAAGCACCAATTAGGATCTATTTCAGCTTTTGATTCTAATATATCATATGAGACAGGTGATGATTTATAAAAAGGCATGTATCCCAAAGCCTTTAACCACTGAAGCAGAAAATGGGAACAATAACCTTTATCCAATAAATCTTTTTCATTGAAATTAATTAATATCTCAGGACGGAATTTACGTATTGTTCTGAAAGCACCTAATAATGCCTGAACAGAATACCCACTGACTTCAACAATAATAAGGTCTAGTCTGGAAAATGAAGCCGAATAATCGTCGATAGTTGTACAATCATAATATATATGTAGTACCTTATCAGATATGATAGGATTATCTGAAAAATGTATCGGTTTATTCTGGGCAGTATTTATTCTGAAGAAAAGCCTGGAAGGGTCATATCTAACAAGTTTCAGAAATATATTTGATGCAATTATAAAGTAATGAATTATATATGAAATCAAATTGTTTGAGAATCTGGACCTTTCTGTATCCAATGTACACTTGCAGCTTTTATGAAGTATCGCTTTTCTATTCAGGAAAATGTTATCAAAATTCAGAATATAAGGACTTAGCTGCAGCTGATTAAATAGTAATAAATCTGGTTCAAAAACATGTATCTGCCCACCTACACCAACTTTTTTTGCGATGAATTCAGTATTCCTTCCCTTACCTGCTCCAACCTCAATAATAACCATTTCACGTTTAACTAAGCTGGATACCAGACTGGAATCAGATCTCTTAAAGAACATGTTTCTTGAGTAAAATAAAAATCTGGAAATTACCTGGGAAAATTATAAAACATCCTAATGGATTCACATATATACTCAATTTCTTCATCTTTAAGTTGACTGCCAGATGGCAACCATAGTCCCATTTTTCCAACTTTAGCCGATACCGGATATTCCCCATCCAGATTATAAGCCATTTGCCTATTAATTGGAGGATACATTATCCTTGTGCCAATACTTTTCTGTTTTAAGAATTCCTGCAATTCATCTCGTTTATCAACTAGTACATCAATAAACCAAGGAGTTGTATTAACAAGATCTTGATTAAAGAATCTGACTGAATTTAGTCCCTCCAGATTTTTCTTATACAGTCTATAAATAGACTTTTTTCTTTCCACACGAAACTGTAGCTTTTTCATCTGCTCAATTCCAATAACAGCCTGCATCTCGGTAAATTTAAAATTATATCCGATTGAATCATGGATATCATTCCCTCCACCCGATCTTCCAAAGTCCTTTAATTTTCTAATTTTTGAAGCTAAAATATCACTATTTGTAATAAGGGCACCGCCCTGACCTGTAGTGATTACTTTAGGAGTTGAAAATGAAAAGCTGCCAATTTCACCGACTGTTCCAATATGTTTTCCATCAGGATAGTAAGAGCCTAAGGCCTGAGCAGCATCTTCAATCAACGATATATTATGTTTTTTTGCCAGTTCGACAAAGCTATTAATACCTTCAGACGGATATCTTCCATTTGCTAGTACGATCATTATTGCTTTGGTTTTCTTATTAATTGCCTGCTTTGTTTTATCAAGACTGAGACACAAAGTATCTTCATCGACATCAACAAACCGTGGTACAGCTCCAAGCATTTTAATAGAATTTGGCGAGGCTATCATTGTATAATTCGGAATAATCACCTCATCACCATAACCGATATTCAGTGCAATAGCAGCAAGTGTCAAACTTATTGTACCATTGTTTACAACTATAGCATGCTTGCTATTGGTATATTCAGCGATGCTTTTTTCAAACTGAAGAGTTTTCTGATACTCGGTAAGCCAGCCTCCTGATTCCATATATTCAATCAGGGCAATCTTCTCTTCTGTCCCATACCAGGGCTCCATTTGATATATAAATTTCATATCCGGACAGCTTCAATATTAAGACTTATTAAAATTCCATTTTCTTTATCCATATGAGGGAAATATGCCTGAGAATGATCATCATAATCTTTATGGATTGTTTTCTGCCAATCATAGCGTGAGACGTCAGAAAAACCGTTATCAGTTAAGAGTGTCTCAAGTGATTTAAATGTATAAACTGTTTTATGATAAATTATGACATTTGATTCAGTGGATTTGATATCCATTCTTCCATAAAGGGGGCCCAGTATTTTTTCGACCTGGCCGGTTTGTTTATATACCTCAATTAATTTATCAAAATCAGGAACAGCTAATCTCAGAATACCTCCTGGTTTGAGTACTCTGCGCCATTCTTTTAAAACAGACACAGCCTGCTGTCTGTCAAAATACTCAAAACTGTGACTACAATATATTAATTCAACCGAACAATCTTCAAACATAGAAAGATCATCAATACTACGTTTGTAATCTATATGTGGCATATCGCATATATCTACGTGAACGAAGCCAGGTATATTCCTGTGCCAGCAACCTAAATGCAATTTCATATACTTTCTTTCAATTTATTCCGACTATAATATTCCCATCCAAAAATCTATCATTTCATTCATTAGTGCGTAAAAGTCATACTGGGGCTTCCAATCGAATGTACTTTTTAACTTCGAGCTATCGCCTCTTAAATATGGTAGCTCTTCAGGTCTGAGGTAAATTGGATTCTGAACAACAAAATCCTTGTAATCGAGATTAAGTTTAGAGAACACGTACTCGGTCATTTCTCTTACAGAGTGAGTCTGACCTGTTGCAACAACGAAATCATCAGGCACAGAATGATTAATAATTAAATGCATTGCACGTACATAGTCTTTGGAATGTCCCCAATCCCTGAAGGAGTCCATATTACCCAGTTCAAGGATTTTACTTAAACCCTTCTTAATCCGGACAGCCTCTTTTACAACTTTACTTGTTACAAAGTTGCTACCCCTTCTTGGGGATTCATGGTTAAAGAGAATTCCATTTACAGCATGAAGGTTATAGGCCAGTCTGTAATTTCTGGTTATATTGAATGCAAAAACTTTTGCACATCCATATGGGCTGGTTGGCATAAATCTGGTCGTTTCTCTTTGAAAACCATCTGAATCAACAGATAACCCGAACATTTCAGAAGAACTTGCCTGATAGTATTTTGCCTCAGGGCAAGCATTTCTGTATGCCTCAAGTATATTCATGGTGCCGAGGGCGTTAACCTGGGTTGTAAACTGAGGAATATCGAAGCTAATCCTTACATGGCTTTGAGCCGCCAGATTGTATATCTCGTCAGGTTGAATCTTTTTAAGTAGCTTTTCAAGGCTTGAAATATCAAGTAAATCACCATAATAGACATTCAGATTTTTCACGTTAAAATCTATCCTTGTTGATTGATGCTCAGGGATCGAATTTCGGCGAATAATCCCGTGAACTTCATAACCAAGCTCTAAAAGGTACTCTGAAAGGTAACTTCCATCCTGACCACCAATACCTGTAATAAATGCCTTTTTCATTTAATTTCTGCTATTTTTCGTTTTATAGTAATTCTTTATCTTTCTTTTGTCCAAAATATGGACCTGTCTTAAATTCGTAGACAATGGTATCTTCTTCTAATATCAGATAGTTGTGTCCTCCTCTAAAAGTAACAGAACAATCCCCTGGTTTGAGAATTCTTTCAGCAATAATTTTGTCATCAAGGTCATATAATAAGCATTTCACGCTGCCCTGGAGAACTAACCAGCTTTCCTGAGTAATTGTAGTTAAACGTTCAAGGAAGATGTGCTTATGAGCCTTGAATGTCTGACCTTTGTTCAATTTCATTGCGCTCACCTGCAAGAATTCCTCATCTGGTGATACATTTGTTCTTTCACTAATATCATCTTTATAACATATAATATGCAATAAGGTTTCTGGCTGAAATGTTGAATAAATTTTCTCCATTGGCATAGTTTATATCATATAATTAATTAATTTTCAGAGTATCCCATTTAATAAAAGGTGCCAGCTTACCAATTATTGGTTCAGACAAATATGCACGATTAGTCTTACCGGTTCTAACAACGTCCAAAGGTATGGAAATACCATTTGGATAAAAAGTTCGTACATTATAAATTGTAGCCAATATCTTCAGCTCGTAACTAATGGGGGCCAAAATATCAGCCGGTATTTCTGCTATTGAAACATATACTCCCTCTTCCATAGTAGGAATTCCATCATTATCTTCATCATGAAAAGATCTAAAAAGAACCACTCCCTGGTCATCTATTAAATCGAAGTATACCTCAAGACCACTGGTTTTTTTAAATACCTGATATTTCACCTCAATTTCCAGAGGCTTTCCATTTTCAACAACAGAATAAACAGGCTGATTATCCTGGATTATTTTTATTTCGACGAACCTAAAAACTGGATCGGGAGGCAGCGAATTAATAATTTCATCCATGCTTTTACTCTCGAATACATTTCTATGTGCCTGCAAATAATTATCTATAACTTTGGGTGTAAAATCATCCATAATCAGATTTCCTGCGGACAGTAAAATGCTCCTGGTGCATAACTGCCTTAATGCCTGCATATTATGGCTTACAAAGATTACTGTTCTTCCACCTTCACTTACATCCTGCATTTTACCAAGACATTTTTTTTGAAATTCTGCATCACCTACTGCTAGAACTTCATCCACAAGCAGGATTTCTGGCTCCAGATGTGCAGCCACAGCAAAAGCGAGTCTCACGTACATCCCGCTCGAATATCTTTTTACTGGTGTATCAAGAAATTTTTCAACTCCAGAGAAATCGACAATTTCATCAAATTTTTTTTTAATTTCCAAGCGATTCATGCCAAGAATTGCCCCATTTAAAAATATATTTTCCCTTCCTGACAATTCTGGATGAAAACCAGTGCCTACCTCCAGGAGACTGGCTATTCTGCCAGATATCTTTACTCTGCCTTTTGTTGGTTCAGTTATTCTGCTTAATATTTTCAGTAATGTACTTTTACCTGCACCGTTACCACCAATAATCCCTAATCTTTCTCCTTTATTTACATTTAAAGATATATCCTTTAATGCCCAAAATTCCTCAATTTGATTTCCAGCAATCAGTTGGTCACCTTTAAGCAAACCCTTAGTTTTTTGAAAAGTCTGCCTAGCTGTTTTTGCAACAACATCTCTGAAAGTTATAAAAGACTCTTTAGTTTCATGCCCTATCAGATATGATTTGCTGATATTTTCAATATTAATAACTTCTTTATTCATTTATATTAATCTGATTATATAATGTCTGCGAATGATTTTTCCATTTTCCTGAAGTGGAAAACAGAATAAACTACAATCAATAGGATTACACTAACTGAAATAATTAAACCCGGTATATAGATATCACTTCCACCACCTAAAATACACCAACGGAAACCGTCAATAATACCCACCAAAGGATTAAGTGAGTATAACAGCTTCCATTTATCAGGTACAACACTGCTGCTGAATCCAACAGGAGATATGTACAATCCAAGCTGGACTATAAAAGGTACAATGTGACGAAAATCCCTGTATTTAACGTTCATGGTTGTTAACCATAATCCCGTACCTAAGGAAGCCAGGAAAGAAAGTATCACAAAAAGAGGTATCCACAGAATATTTAAAGATGGTACAAAACGATAATATACCATTATACAGACCATAATCACAAATGAAATAATAAAATCAATAAAACTTGTGATTACGGAACTTGCAGGAATTATAAGTCGCGGGAAATATACTTTGGAGATCAAATTTGCATTTCCAATAAGGCTGTTACTGCTTTCAGTAATGGAATTTGAAAAGAACTGCCAGGGTAATAATGCTGCAAAAACCATAATGGAATAAGGTGCTTCACCTTCACTTGGCAGTTTCGCTAATTTCCCAAAGACAAATGAAAAAATTAACATTGTCAGTAATGGTCGCATAATGCTCCAGGCTACGCCTATTACTGTTTGTTTATATCTTACTTTTATATCTCTCCATGATAAAATGTAGAATAATTCCCTAAATCTCCACAGGTCACGCCAGTAATTTTTACCCGTTCTGCCAGGTTCTATTATTAGATCAAACTGATCATTCATCATGTTTTATGTATTTATTTCCGATTTATTCAATGTAGTTTTTTAATCTGCTGAGTAGTATTAATGCCAGTAATCTTTTGAAATGAACCCATTATCCTTCATTAATTTCTGACCTTTAAAAATATGAATATCAGACTGGATCATTTCCTTAACAATATCACGTACTGTATATCGAGGTTCCCAGCCGAGAATCTTTTTTGCTTTGGACGGGTCTCCTATCAGAATATCTACTTCTGTAGGTCTGAAATAATACGGATCAACAGCAATAACTTCCTGTCCAATTTCAATCGTTGGATATTCAGTAGTGCATTTTGTAACAATTCCCTTTTCATTTACACCAGTACCTACAAATGCAATTTCGGTTCCGATTTCCTGAAATGCCATTCTGACAAAATCCCTTACCTCTGTGGTTACGCCGGTTGCAATAACAAAATCATCCGGTTTGTCAATCTGAAGAATTCTCCACATCGCATCAACATAATCTCTGGCATGACCCCAGTCTCGTTTTGCTGCGAGGTTTCCCAAATACATTTTCTTCTGCAGACCAAGAGCTATTCTTGCGACAGCACGAGTGATTTTGCGTGTGACAAACGTTTCTCCCCGGATAGGAGATTCATGATTAAACAATATACCATTGCTTGCGAATATATTATAAGCCTCCCTGTAGTTGACAGTAATCCAATATGCATACTGTTTGGCAACTGCATAGGGACTTCTGGGATGGAATGGTGTATTTTCATTCTGTGGTATTTCTTTGACCTTTCCAAACAATTCACTGCTAGAAGCCTGATAAATCCTGGATTTACCAATTAGCTTCAGTAATCTTACTGCTTCAAGAATTCGCAATGTGCCTAATCCATCAATATTACCAGAATATTCTGCTGTTTCGAAACTTACATGAACATGGCTCATTGCACCAAGGTTGTAAATTTCATCTGGTTGTGTTTCCTGTATTATTCTTATCAGGTTTGATGAATCAGATAAATCACCGTGGTGCAGGAAAAGATTTGTTTTTTCAAGAAGAGGATCTTTATACAAATGATCAATTCGTTCCGTATTAATCAGTGAACTCCTCCTTTTAATACCATGAACTATATAACCTTTTTTAAGTAGTAATTCTGTCAGGTATGCTCCATCCTGGCCTGTAATTCCTGTAATCAATGCTACTTTTCCCATATAATAAGTTTGTTAGCTTCTAGTTAATAAGTAATCAATTATTTCTCTGCAACTAGTTAAATATCAAAACGAAACCTTTTAAACTAATATTTATTTCTGCCTTTTATATATATAAATCTGAAAATAAAAGAGGGCAACATCCTGATTGTGCCACTAAATAATGAATAGAGATAAGTACCTGGCTGAGAGTTTAATTTTTTATTTATTTTAAACCTGCTTATGATATAATTCCAACCATATTTAATACCGGATCTCCTTCTGAAAAAATTTTTATCAATCCTGAATTGAATCAGAAATTGAGGAAGGTTGGCAAATTTCAAACCTTGGCGTAGGGCATTTCCCCATAAAACATTATCTTCAAGTAAGATAGTATCCACCGGGTAGAATCCTGCTATTTCAATCAGCTCACGTCTGTAAATTACAGAAGGATGTGCAAATGGAGCTCGTTTGAAATAATAATTCCGAAGTTCTTCACTCCCTGTTGGCAATTTTCGCTCAAAAAGCTGTTTGCCATCCTCATCTATCTCCCAGTACCATGAACCAACACATGAAATATCAGAATTCATAATTAAAAAATCGCGTTGCAACCTTAATCTTTCTGGCATAGATACATCATCAGCATCCATTCTGGCAATAAACTTATATTCAGGATTTTTGAGCACCTCACCTAATAATTTATTCAATGCCGTTGCCAATCCCATATTAGCCTGAGATCTGAATAGTCTCAAACGTTGATCTTGAATATCGGAGAAGTACTCTTCAATATCAGCTGATACAGGACCGTCAAATATCAGGTAATAATGAAACTGAGTAAATGTCTGGGAAAGGATGCTCTGAACCGACTCTTTTACAAAATTCAGCTTGTCTTTCTTATAAATGGACATTATCACTGCAAGGTCTGTCATGTTTTTATTCTAAACTGATTGATATAGTTCCATGTATTTTTGAGCCATCACCTTGCTTGTATAACGGACTTTAAATTTTTGATATGCCAAATCTATCTTTGATTTGCAGTTTCTTTTTGCTGTTTGTATTGCTGTTGCCAAAGAAATAGTGGTATCCAGATTAAAGAATGTGACCTCCTCATTATTAAATAATTCTCTGAAAACAGGAATATCTGAACATACAACAGGAACCTTCTGCTGAACTGCTTCTACCAGGGACAGACAAAATCCCTCAGATCTCGATGGCACAAGAAAAAGATCCATATAATTAAGATATTTTACTGCAAATGATTTAAAACCGGGAAAATTACACCTGTCGTTTAATTTAAGCTTCCGTACTATTTCTTTAAGGTTCTTTAAATCAGGTCCGGTACCAATAATAACCAAAGCAAATTCATTATCAGTTGCTATGTGTTTCAATAGAACATCTATCCCTTTACCCCTGTTTAAATTGCAGGCAACACCAACAACAATAAAACCTTTTGAGTGATAATGATCTATAATCTCTATTATATCATTATCGGGCTTGCTGTAAGTTCCATATTCAGGAATCCCATTATGAATTACTGTCAGTTTTGTTTCGGGAAACCATTGCATATAGTATGCCTTCATTGTGGCAGATACACAGATCAACTTATCTGTCCTCCTCCAGAGTATCAACCAAATAATAGCAATGAGCCAGGAAACTATGTTTGGATATCTGAATGATAAATCCTGAAAAACAAAATTATGGATGGTTGAAATGTGATATTTAATTTTTTTTCTTTTTAAAAAAGCAATCAGATCGGGACGTAAACCATTTGTATGAATTATATCAAAATCATCAAAAGGGAATTTTCTAAGGGATAAACGTTCATATGGAACTTTTATTTCCAACCCCGGATCAACCTTCTTATCAAGATAGTATACCCTTACATTGATCTTATAATTTTCTAATAGCTCATCTGTTAGATACTTCATGACCAATACAGGTCCTGAATGAGCCAATGACGGGACAATTATAGCAACCTTCATTTACTGATTAAAGGCTCTGATAATTCATTTCCTGCGAACCTGAAGACATAATGGAAAACAACAGGATACACAAATAATGTCAGCATCACATCAAGACGATTAAGAAAGTTTGCGAAAGTTAGTAATGCAACTGTAGTGACAAGAATAGAATATGTTGTCATACTGAATGAATCCCAACGTCTTATGACGACTAAACATGTAATTATATAAATAATCAGGTACAGAATCATTAATATCATTCCCAGCCAGCCTAAAGAGCTGAAACTTAAGAATAAAAATGTTCCGACAATTAAATGAGGATGAATAAGATTATATTCAGGTGCAGATAGTTTTAAAGGTCTCTCAATTCGTTTAGTAAGACTTTGAGGCAGTATACTATAGAACAAAAAATCTTTTAATTCACCATCATTTGTGAATCCATTTTCTTGATTAATTGTGTTTTGAAGATTAGCCAAAGGAGAAGACAAATATAAATATGTAAGATAATGGTTTGAATTGATTCCTGAACTTTTAAAATACTCACTCGGACCTAATTCATTCATAATATAAGACTTTCCAAGGTCATTACGTACATTACCATAAAGTCCGAATCCGTATGATATCAATGGAATAAATAAGAGACTGCTTAAAAGAACAATTGCCCTTATCTGTTTCCTGTATCGAATAAATAAAAATGTTGATGCCGTCAGTATCCATATTACTGTCGACCTTCTGAAGATAAAAAGTTGCAATACAATTATAATTAAAAGATAAATGATGTATCTCTTCCTGCGGCTTTCCAGAAAAGTCTGAAAAAAGAAAACAGAGAAAAAAATGCTAAGGGAGTTAAAGATGGGATCAAGCACAGGAAATCCAAATTCCAAATGATTGCGTGATCTGTCCAGGAAAGGAACATATCCGGTCAGGCTTACATCAAGTATTCCAAGAAAGATAATGAGATAAAAGATAATATCAAGGAGGAGATAGTGATTTCTAAACCTTCGTTCTTTGCCTGAACTAAAGTTTTGGCATCTGCTAAATACCCTGCCCAAGATAACCGAAATGCTGAAAGTGCACAATAGAAAAAAAATAAGAGAATAAGAAATTTCAGGATAAATGCTACTCCATCCCCAAGAGTAGATAAAAATTGATAAAGAAAAAGTTGCACAATAAATATAAAAGGGATTAATCAGGAATGATAAATTGATTTCCTTCTTAAGAAAATTCAACATTAAGTATTGATTTTAACCATACTGTTAATTCAAGATCTCTAATATATTCTGGAGCTTTAAACTTGGATTTCGTAAAAATCCAATCCACATCAATATCTTGATCAACAGAGTTAAGAACTTTTATTTGCTCAGGATTATAAAAACTCTCACCCAGAATGAATGCATTAGTAGTTAAAATCTTTTTACCGTTTGCCAGAGCATCAATTAATCTGTGTGAATAACCTGTCTGATTTTTAAACGGCAGATCCAGAATTACATTTGAAACTGATGCACAATTCTGAATGAATCCATATTCAAGCTTATTTGTATTAACATACTTTCTAGCTAAAATCCCGGTTACAGCCTCATAATTATATACATAATCTAAAATCCAGTTTTTTGAAGAATTTAAGATCTTCAGGATAGAGTATATCAGAACATTATGCAAAAAGTTCTTATGGTCAGGCCATAACCTTATATATGATTTAATACCAGTTCCTTCAAACTTTTTATTAAGTTTTTCAATTATCAATAGCCGGTATCTATTAAACTTGCCTGCAAAAAACAAATCGTACTCATGATTATCCTGGGCACTATTCTTAACTAAGAAAAAATTAGGTTTGTACCTGATTTTCATCCTTTTTGAATCAAGATAGTCAAAGGTATATACTTCATCAAAACACTTAATTTCTTTTTCCCAGGAATACATAGATAAACTATCCCATAAGAACAGGATTGATCTGATTCCAGGATTTTCTTTTCTCAACTCCCTGAATAAATATGGACAAATTACATGACAATTTATAGAGAATATTATATCAAATTTGAGATCTTTTAACTTACGTAACTCATGTCTTAGGTATCTGATCTGAGGGAGGAACAAAAAAAAATATATCCGTCTAAATATTTTCAGTTTTGAACCGGTACCATGGTAATCAAGAGGCAATTCTTTATTGTTGATCCATGAAACATCAAAGCCAATGAATTGAAGAGAAGCCTGAATTTCATATTCAAATCCGTAGAACTCTGGTGAAATTAATAGTATCCTTGATGTCAATGCTGGCTCTAGAAGATTATTTTTTGTAATTTTTGTAGACCATTGCAATACCCTCTTCAAGATTGATTTTTTCAGTCCATCCCAGATTATTTATTTTTGTCACATCCAGCAACTTCCTCGGTGTCCCATCAGGCTTTAATGAATCCCATTCTAGCTTACCCATGAATCCTACAACTTCTTTTATAAGTTCTGCCAGCTCTGCAATGGTCTGGTCCTTTCCTGTCCCTATATTAATCTGAGTATTTTTGATCCTGAAAACCGGTGTCTTGTTATCAGATATCAAATCGCTGAAATTTACTTCACACATAAGGAAAATACATGCTTCAACCATGTCATCGACATACAGAAATTCGCGGTAAGGCGAACCGGAACCCCACAGAGTTATTGTAACGAGGTATGAGGTATGAGGTATGGGCTGTGAGGTGTTGGCTGCTGGGTACTGGTCAATTGGTGCTGACGTTATTTTAAGTCCATATTTAGCCAGAATTTGTAGAATTTCCTCTTCACCGGAATTTTCATTAATACCTTCGATAGAACGCTTTTTTAAGTCATATCGTATTGCGGACCAGTTATTGTTTTCCAGACACTTTCCAAGATGTATCTTTCGTATAAGCGCAGGGAGTACATGTGAGGTCTCGAGATCGTAATTATCATTTGGTCCGTACATGTTGGTAGGCATGACCGAGATAAAGTTTGTCCCATACTGGATATTATAGGATTCACACAGCCTTATTCCAGCAATTTTAGCTATTGCATACGGTTCATTAGTGTATTCTAGTTCGCTGGTCAGAAGATATTCCTCTTTAATAGGTTGAGGACAAGACCTTGGATATACACAGGAACTACCCAGAAACAGTAATTTTTTTACTCCATTAAGATAACTATGATGAATTATATTATTCTGGATCATCAGGTTATCATAAATGAACTGAGCCCTATATCTATTATTTGATAATATACCTCCAACCTTTGCTGCTGCCAAAAAAACATATTCAGGTTTCTCCTTTATAAAAAAATCAGCAACAGTTTGCTGATTGGTCAAATCATAGGCAGGAAATGATGTAAATACCAGATTAGTATAGCCTTCAGAAATTAGCTTCCGAGTTATTGCACTGCCTACCATACCACTGTGGCCGGCAATATAAATTTTCGAATTTTTATCCACTTCAGTTGTTTAGAATTTTAAACTATGCTGCAGATGTGTTTATCTGTTTTATAATGGTAATATTAAAACAAAATACTCACACTTCTTTCTTCCAAATAAGCATGGCCTTATTCCCATCACCAAGATGTTCCCAGGCTTCTGATGAAGAAAGTATCAGGTAGCGGATCTTACGATTAATCAGAGCTTCTGTTTTGTCAATCAATGTAAGGAGATAGTCTTTATTAATATCGTTACCTATAAGAAGTATATCTATCGTTTTGCCATTCTTACCGACTGCAAAATCTCCGGTAATATATGCCTTTTCAACGTCACCGAGTTTGGTAACCACCTGCTCAATTATATGATCAATTCCTATAGTCTTACTGATAATACTATTTATATCCTTGTACAAGGGATGAAGTATATTTGCATGATACAATTTCCTGTTACCACTGATCGCAGACTGAAGAAGCCCTGCCTTTTCAAAGCGGTTGAGTTCCAGCCTTACAGCATTGCTGCTTTCACCAAATTCTTTTGCCAACTCTTTCAGATAAGATGAACTCGATGAATTCAGGAAAAATTTAAGTATAAGCCTGAACCTGGTCTTTGATGTAACAAGAGTTTCTAGCAAGATGCTATGATGATAAAATGTTAAGAGATTATAAGGTCGTAATACTGCTACGCCACGTCAGTCCCATTTTCAGGATACTGTTATGGCATTAAAATCTTAGACTCAGAATGGTCTATTCTAATAAACTTCAACAAATATATTACAAAATCGGGTAGAAAAACTACCCTTTATTGTTAATTTTTGATAATATTTCAGGTAAGGAAGTCAATAAGCTGGTTAATCCCCCAGTTATCAAATTAAACAAAAGCTTGAAATTGTTATAAGGAGTGACTAGTCAGTATGTATTTTGCCTTTTCAAAATATGCAATTGCCATAATTTTTACCAGGTCTTTAAAATTAGTTTTCGGTACCCATCCAAGTTTTTGTTTAGCGTTTTCTGGATTTCCAATAAGGATATTTACCTCAGTGGATCTGAAGTATCTTGGTTCTAATGCAATAACGATCTTACCTGAAGATTTAAGATATCCCTTCTCATCTACTCCACTACCAATCCAATATATCTCTTCTCCTTATACCTTAAATGTCTCTACGACAAATTCCCGAATAGTGTGTGTTTAATTGGTAGCAAGTACATAATCGTATGGCTCATCAGCCTGAAGTATGCGACACATCCCTTCAACATATTAAGGTGTATAGCCCCAGTCATGTTTGGAGTCGAGATTTCCCAAAATCAGATTATCCTGCCGTCCCAGGACTATTTTTGAAGCTAACACAGTAATTTTTCGCGTTACAAAGGTTTTACCCCTGCGCTCACTTTCGTGGTTAAAGAGTATTCCATTGCCTGCAAATACATTATATGTCTCACGAAAGTTAACAACAACCCAGTATGCATTAAGTATAGCAGCAGCATAGGGGCTTCTAGGATAAAATGGCGTTTTCTCGGTTTGAGGAATCTCCTGGACTTTTCCATACAGTTCTGATGTAGATGCCTGAAAGAATTTTGTCTTTATTCCTAATTCTTTTATGGCATCTAAAAATCTCAAAGTTCCAACTTCGTCAACTTCAGCAGTATACTCTGGTACTTCGAATGAAACCTTTATATGCGACTGGGCACCAAGGTTGTATATTTCAGTTGGCCGGTTTTTTTCAAGCAAACGGTTCAGATTGCTTGAATCTGTAAGATTCCCATAATGAAGAAAAAACCTTTAGTTCAATAATTCAGGATTATTGTAGATATGATCAATCCGAAAGGTGTTGAATGAACTTGACCGTCTGATTATTCCATGTACCTCTTACCCTTTATCAAGAAGTAATTCAGTTAAATAAGAGCCATCCTGACCTATTATCCCTGATATTGCGATTTTTTTCATTGGCCAATATAGTTGTTAAAGCCAATAATCCTTTATCCGAATCTTGACTCTTATTGAATTAGGTATTTCCTTTTCACTTATTAGTATCAGATATCCTCCACCTCCTGCCCCGGATAGCTTCCATGCTCCTGCAATATCTTTATACTGGTCGATTACCTGAGATATTTTCCCATTCAGCATTTTAGGGAACATCCTGACCTGTGAATTAAAGGATTCTCTGAAGCCTTTAGAAAAGATTTCAATATCCTGCTTGATCAAACCATGCCAGGTCAAATCAGCAGCTTCTGTAAGACTCATCACATTTTCAGATGTAATGTTTGTATTCTCCAATACCACAAAATCATCCGGTCTTGGCCATAGCATAACCATATAAAGCCTGTCTTCCAGCCATTTTATTGTTGAAAGGTCAGTTATTGTTTCAAATTTTGATGGCCAATACTCTCCTTTTTCATAATAAAACCTGTTAATCCCAGGCATTGCAATACCTATCGAATCCTGAGAACCGCTGACATCTTTTGTTCCGGGATCATTATCATATCTGAATAGAATTTTTGCCAGTTTCTCGGGTTCCTCCATTGGCAGTTGATAATTCCATAATTCAATGGCTTTTTTTCGTGTAGAAGTTGCCATCCCAGAACGTTCATTGAACTCAATTGTTGGTTCTATTGAAGCAGTAATAGCCCAGCCGGGATGAAATTTTGAAACATAAGGCTGATCAATCCATGTTCCTGCCAAATCAATCCTGTATGGAATAGGCTTTTCCTTTCGTAGTGATGTTGTAGATCTAACAGGTAAATTGGCATATGGGATTCTCCTGAGGACCTTATAATCCATTCCCATATCCTTGCATAGCTTTTCCTTATCAGGTGTATGCCCATCCTCATTTACAACAAAAATATCAGGTTTCAGCAGCTTAAGATCATTCAGAAAATCAAGAATTCCACTTCCGCAGTTTATTTTAACACTGTGAACACATGCCAGGGCTTCAAGCATGTATTTCCTTTCATCCTCAGAGTTAATCGTTTTTCTTCCCTTCAAGTCATAAATTGTCTTGTCAGATCCTAATCCAACATAAACATCTCCAAATTGTGATGCTTCTTTAAGAAAAGCAACATGTCCTGAATGAAGCAGGTCGAAACAGCCGCTCACAAATACTTTTTTGCGATCTGCCATGATAATTATAAAACTAGATGAATGGAATAGATTTACTAAACCTTGTGAACAATAGAATAATCACTTACATAGCCCGGTACAATGTCCATCATTGCTTCAATTACTTCTGTACCGGTTTTATTGTATATATCTGATAATGTTGAATTAATCTTTGAAATAATACAATCAAAATCTGCATCAGAAACTTTTGCTATTGTGATTTTGGGATTATGAGTCATTAGCTGCTGTTCAGTATCAGCAAACAACTCTTCATACAGCTTTTCCCCTGGCCGTAGACCTGTAAACCTTATTTCAATATCCTCATAAGGGACAAGTCCTGAAAGTTGAATGAGTTTTATGGCAATATCAAGGATCCTAATTGGTTTCCCCATATCAAAGATAAAGATCTCCCCTCCTTTGCCCATGAACCCTGCTTCCAGTACAAGCTGGCAAGCTTCCGGGATTGTCATGAAAAAACGAGTAATATCAGGATGTGTTATAGTAATAGGGCCTCCTTCAGCTATTTGTTTTCTGAAAAGAGGAATAACTGATCCGTTTGAACCAAGCACATTTCCGAAACGGGTAGTTATAAACTTTGTTTTAATATCTGAACGTTTAGCCTGAGCATGAACGAACAGCTCACAGACTTTTTTTGTTGCACCCATTACATTTGTCGGATTTACTGCCTTATCAGAGGATATCATCACAAATTTTTCAGCCTTATACTTAATAGCAAGATCAGAGACAACCTTCGTTCCTCCCACATTCGTGCGGAATGATTCATGAGGATTTGCCTCCATAACAGGAACATGCTTGTAGGCAGCGGCATGAAAGACAATATCCGGCTTATATCGTCTGAAAACAAATTCCATTTTCGGCTCATTTGTCACATCACCGATAATAAGCTTATAATTTGCTTCCTTATATTTCTCCTTAATTTCATTATTCAAATAGAATGAAGGTGTTTCAGCCTGATCAACAAGTATCAGCTGCCTGTATTCAAACTTCATCAACTGCCTGACAATTTCTGAACCTATAGAGCCTGCCGCCCCTGTAACAAGAATTACCTTATCCCTCAATCCTTTCTGTATCCTTAAGAGATCGAGAGTAATAGGTTCTCTGCCAAGCAGATCTTCCAACTCTACCTTTCTCAGCTGTTTTACCTTCAAATCACCATTGAGCCACTGATCAAATACCGGTGTGTCAAAGACTTCCAGGCCAAGGCCGACAACAGATTCCAGCACCCCACGTTTCTTCTCAACTGATATATCCTTGATAGCGAAAATAAAGACTGAAATTCCTTCCGATTGAATAAAATCCTTATTCAGAACTTTTAAAGAGTAAACAGGGTAACCATCAACCTTCTTTCCCTGCATTTTTGAATCGTCGTCAACAAATCCCTTTAGCTGATAGCTGCTACGGGGATCACCCTGAATGACTCTCCTAACTATCAATCCCGTATTTCCTGCTCCGTAAATAAGTACATTCTTTTTGTTGGATGTAGGGACGGAAACAAAAACATAGAACATTTTTATCAATACCCTGAAGAAAGTCAACGATACAGTAACTGTTACATAATGGATTGTAAGAATTGCGAAAGAGATATTAAAAAAACTCTCTATTGCTATACCCCTGCTAATATAGGTGACCAGGTAAAGAACCAGTACAGATGAAGTAGTAGTAATCCCTAAAATGAATGTGTCCTTAATTGTTGTCTGCCGAATTAAACCTGAATAAGATTTATACAAAAACATAAAAATCAGATACTCTGAAGATACAAACAGACCCTGATATAGAGACCGGTTAATGCTAAAAACAAATGGATCAAGATTATACCGTAAAAGATATGCAAAAATGAATGTCACATAAACAGCAAATAAATCGATAGCCAAAACCACCCACCTCGGAAGTGAATGTTTCTGAAATACCTGAATTACTTTGAATTTAAGCCTGTTTATCATT